>CAZSBU010000009.1:21092-25633 GCA_964605055.1 uncultured Caulobacterales bacterium
CGCAGACAGAGCCGCATCCCAAGGCTCGTCATGGAGCGCAGCGCCAGCGGCGCATAGCCCTGCGCATGACCGCTGTTGTGTCTTCCGAAAACGCGCGACGGCCGGGCGGATTCGACTCCCCGCGTATGAATGACGGGGCTCGGTAGACGCCATCGCCGACTGACGCTGCGAACGCGGCCAAAAGGTGTAGCGGCGTCACCGCGATGCCGTGCCCATACGATATCGTGGCTGCCTCAACGGGTCCCCATCTGCGGGGAAAGTCCGGCGCGCGCCGCTCCGCAAGTTCAATTGGCAACGGATCCAGAAGCCCGAGCGATTGGAGGGCTGCGCGCTGCCGAACAGGCCCGAGATCAGCGGCCATCCGCGCAGCGCCAATGTTCGAGGAATGCTGCAACACTTCGGTAAAACTCAAAATACGATTCTTGCCGCGGTAATCACGGATAATTCTGTCCGCAACCTGATAACCGTGACGCGCATCATAGACGCTCGTTTCGCTCGCCACGCCCGCTTCAAGCGCCGCAGCGGCAGTGAAAATCTTGAAGGCCGAGCCAAGCTCATAGCGATCATAAACGGCGCGATTGCGGCGATGATCCGCCGGCGCGGCGCCGGGCGCGCCCGGGTCGAAATCCGGCAGGCTGGCGAGCGCAAGGACCTCTCCGCTCGAGATGTCGATAACGCCGCCCCAAGCGGCGCTGGCGTGAAATTTCTCCATCGCAGCCAGCAATTCGTCTTCAAGAATCTGCTGCGCGCGCAGATCAAGCGTTGCAACGAGGGGCTCAATCGGATTGCGCCTTACCGATCGTGCGTCGAGACTCTGCTCGAGGCCCATCACTCCGCCACGCCCCGCCTCCGTGTGGCCAACGACATGCGCTGCGGCGCGTCCTTGCGGATAGAATCGCGTGAAATCGCGGATGAACCGCGCGCCGGTTAGTCCGAGCGCAAAGAGCGCGTCCGCCTGCGCCGGCGTCAGGTTACGAGCAACCTCGACGTGATGGCCTGCTTCAAGGCGGCGGACGAGTTCTTGCGCGTCGATCGATGGCAATACGGTTTTGACGGCTTCCGCCGCCTCGCGCGCGTCCCAGACCTCATCGCCTGCCAGTATCAGCGTCTTTGAAGGGCGATCGACGGCGATCAGCGCACCATGACGGTCGACGATCTCCGGCCGGGGCGCGGCGTCAAGGATGCGTCCGGAATACGCCGCCAAGTCGGGGTGGCGCGATTCGTCAAGCGCAACATATCCAAGCCGCACGCCGAGCAAGCCAAAAGCCGCGGCGAATGCGACCGCACACATCTCGAGACGTCGGCCGGAACTCTCCGCCGCGCGCGACCGCCGGCGTATCAGTGGCGTTCCAGCGTTATCAATCGCGGCGGCACGCGCGCACTCGGCGATGAGATAGGCGCGGGGGCGGCGCCGGGCCTTTGCCAGCCGCTGCTTCGCCAATCGATCAACTGCTCCGCCGATTGATATCATCTCGCCCCTGCTCAGTCTCGGTTACAGCGCAAACGCCTGGCCGCGTTTGACTGTCGAACCCATCAACGCAATGCGCCGAGATCGGCGACAGCGATGGCATGGGCGACGGGATCAGCCTCGCGCTTCTCGTCCAGCGTCGCAGCGCGAGCGCGCCATGCATCGCCAAACGCCAATAAAAAATCATCGGCGGTCAACAACTGCGCGCCGGAAAGCGGCGCCAGCGTCGTCAGCCTGTCGGCAAGTCCGGCAAGCCTTTCCGGACTTTCAAGGTAGGCAAGTTCGGCTCGCACCATCTGAATCTCCCGGGCTTCCTCGATCTTTTCTTGCTTGAGTCGCTGTAGTTCCGCACGCGCGTCGCGCACCGATACTTCCGCCTGATATCGGCCAGCCGCTGCGGCGAGAAGTAAAAGACAAAAGACAAACATCGAGAGTCTAATCATGGGCCTGGCTCCATTTTCGCAAGGTTACAGATAGTTCAGGCTGAGGCGCGAGTTCGCGCCAGTCTCCGCCAATCGCTGGCGCCTCGGTCCTGATTGCGGCGCGAAGCTTGGCCGAGCGTGAGCGGGGATTGCGTTCGACTTCCGACGCGTCAGCGGTAATGACGCCTTCAGTCAGCAGACGGAAGGTCGCGGCCGCACGCGCCACTGGCGGCGCATGCCGGGAAGGCGCTGGCGCATGGCCGCCACGATCTACAAGGAACTTCTTGACGATGCGGTCTTCAAGGGAATGAAAGGCGACAACAACGATCCGCCCGGCAGGCCGTAGCATTCTCTCGGCCGTCATGAGCGCCTGAGCGAGTTGGCCGAGCTCGTCATTAACGAATATCCGCAACGCCTGAAACGCGCGGGTGGCGGGGTGAATCTCATCAGGGCGTCGGCGCGGCGCAGCCGCCTCTATGATCGAACTGAGCCCAAGCGTTGTCTCGATCGGCGCTTCCGCACGGGCCGCAACGATCGCGCGCGCGATCCGACCCGCGCGCTTTTCCTCGCCGAGGACCCGAAAAATTGCTGCAAGATCGCCCATTTCCGCCTCGTTCACGAGGTCGGCCGCGTTGGGGGCGCCGCCGTCCATCCGCATGTTCAACGGGCCGTCGAACCGAAAAGAAAAGCCCCTTTCCGCCTCGTCGAGCTGCATCGAGGACACGCCGAGATCGAAAACAACGCCATCGATGGCGCGAACGTCGCGCGCGGCAAGCGCTTCTTCCATTTCAGCGAAGGGCCGATTGATCAGCTGTAGCCGTCCGCCATAGGCCCTCGCCCAGGATTCTGAGCGCTCGACGGCGGTCGGATCGCGATCAAAGCCGTATACGGTGCAATTTGCCGCCGCGAGAATGGCGCGCGTATAACCCCCGGCGCCGAAAGTTGCATCGACGTAAACGCCCCGATCAATCGGACTGAGCGCGGCGACCGCCGCCTCAGCCAGAACGGGCGCGTGTCCAGCGCTCATGAGCCGCCCCGTATTAGAGTCACGGGATTACGCAATCGCATGAGCGCGGCTTTGGCTTGATCGGCCTTCGCGTTTACCTCAGCGGCGCTGTCGATAGGCCGGATGTGAAAGGTCTCGCCGAGGCCCATAAACAGCGCGCGCTCGGTTAGCCGCGCGTGGCTGCGAAACTGTTCGGGCAAAATAAACCGCCCCTCCCCATCGAGATGGATCGGTCGGACCTGCCCAAGAAGGTGTTCTTCGAGCGCCCATCGGTCAGGATCGAATGGGTCAAGCTGCGCGATCATTGCCTTCAGCGAGTCAATGAAGTCGCCGCCGCCGCATTCCAGCAAAGGCCCGCGAAGCGACGGAAGGCAGTAAAAACCGTTGAATGCGTCGAGATTCAGCGCGCGACGAAAGTCCGCTGGCGCGGCGATCCGGCCTTTAGCGTCAATCTTGTTGGTGTGAGACCCAAGAAACGAGTCTTCCGGCGCCCGCAACATTGCCGACTGATCTCCGCCCTCGACCGACGTCCGCCACAAAAGTCCCGTCTTTTGCCCCAACCCGCGCTTGCGCCACGCCCGCAACGGGCTTCAGACGCGCGAGTCTGGCGCGAGGAACTGGCCGACACTTTTTGGGATAGCATGGGATTTCATGGGACGTCAAACTTAAAACGCCCTCAAGTTCAGTTAAACTGAGGATAGTTCCGGGAAGGAAATGTATTCGGGGAAAAATTGCCAGAAGGCTTGTGAACAAAAGGTAAACATCAGAGAAGGCTCCGGCCTCACCCCCGTCGGCGCATCCGCGCAGAGTCCTCGATCGCGGCGAGTTCCGCCTTATTCCGCCGCCGCTGCGAGACGCGCCTCGAGACGTCGAGCAAGTGCTCAAGTTTTTTCATTTCCTTAAAGGCGTCTTCGAGTTGCTGGCGCGCGGCGACGATTTCGTTATCCAGCCGCGCGCAGGTCGACTGAATGGTTGCGCGCTTGATCGCGGCTCCTTCCAGATACCGCGCAAGGTCAGCAAGATTGATGGCCCCATCGCATATCGCGGCGGCCTCCTCTGCGCGGACCGCTTCAGTAAGGCGATGTAACAACACGCTCGTGGAAGCCCGTGCGGTCTCGAGGTCGGCGACGTGCGCGCCGACTTCCTCCGCCTTCAGTCGGGACTGCTTGAGTAAACGCAGCAATGACTGGTCGGTGTTTTCATCGCCGATCATGCCTGCGCTCCGGCCTGCAATTCGACGATCTCCGCAAGCGCCTCATAAGAAGCCTCAAGCGATGCGCGCTCGTCGGCCCGCTGAGCGAGAAATCGTTCCAGGTGCGGGTGAAAAGCGATCGCTGCGTCGATCTCCGGGTTCGCGCCATGTCGGTAGGCTCCTACGCGGATCATATCGCGCATGTCTTCATAGGCGGACGCCAGCGCCCTCGCCCGGGAGACTGGTTCGCGCGCCAGTTCAGGTAATGCCGTTGCGGCGCACCGGGATACAGAACGAAGAATGTCTATCGCCGGAAAGCGCCCGCGCTCTGCGATGCGTCGGTCCAGTACGATGTGTCCGTCGAGAATCGAACGCGCGGCGTCGGCGATGGGTTCATCGTGGTCGTCGCCTTCGACGAGCACCGTGAACACCCCGGTGATCGCGCCCTTCCCT
>CAZSBU010000010.1:0-25621 GCA_964605055.1 uncultured Caulobacterales bacterium
CTCGATAGGCTCATCAAATTTGCGTAACCGACCTCATTCTGCGGCAGCAAGACAATCGAAGGCGGTCGCGCGCGTCGAACTTCGACAGAAGCCAGCCCCTCCAACCGCACGCTCAGTTGCAGACCGATGATCGGCTGCACGCTGGCCGCACTCAAAGTCTCGGATACTTCCAGCGCCCCGAAGAGATTATCCGTGTCCGTCACCGCTACGGCTGGCATTCCGTTCTTGACGCACAAGTCGCGCAAGGTCGTGACGGGGATCGCGCCTTCGGCGAGCGAATAAGCCGAGTGAACGTGGAGATGTACGAAAGGTCCCGATGGCTGCATTTCAAACCTTCACTCGGCAAAGACGACGACGTGCTGGCAAATGGTGATTACTCGCCGACGCCGACGCTGCGCTAAACTTGTTTGCGTCCCAAAAATCCGGAAAGGATCCATAGTTCGAATGACGACATTCGCCGACGATCTCAATCCGGCCAACCGCCTCTGCCTTACATTTCCTGATTGATGCCGCGCGCTATACGCCGAGCGCAAATCCAAGCGCCTGCGAGGCAAGAATTACAACAAGCAGAACGCCAAGGCCGGCGGTGTCCTTGAGGGTGGCGACGGCGTCAATGTTAGGCTGCTGCATGGGTTTCTCCCGTTGAGCTACTCCAGTATGTTCTATCTTTGTTCTATATTCTTATTTTGTTCCTTGCAAGAAAAATTTGCCGCTGGACAGACCGACGCAGGAATTTAATTGGAAGCTTGATGCGGCGGCTGACTGACTAAACCGCGCAAGTGGCAATTCGCGCAAACGAATAAAGGGGCGCAAAGCGCCCCTTTAAAAGTGCAGCCCAAAGGTCACCCGGAAGTCGGATCAGGCAAACGCTGGCGCAACGGCGCCGCCGGAATGCTGGATGCTGCGCGAATTGACGTTTGTCAGCGCAGCGCAGAGGACGTATCCCCCCGCCGCCGTGATCAGCTTGAGGCTGCGCGTTGCGTGCGAACGGGTTGTCACGCGCTGGCGTAAACAGAACACCACGCCATCGGCTTGCGCCGTGAGAACGCGGCCTTCCGCGATCTCATAAACCGGCGGCGCATTCAGGATCACAAGGTCGAACTCCTTGCGAAGCTCGCGCACAAGCGCCGACATTTTGGGCGAAGAGAGCAATTGCTCGCGCCCGCCGAGACCGCCCTCGCCTGCCCGCATGAAGTGCAGGTTCGGGTAGCGCGGATGCTCGTTGATGACAGAGTCCCGATCCGCTGAACCCGCCAGAAGATCGGTCAGCCCCTGTTTGGGGAGGTTCGAGAAAGCGCGATCAATGGTTGCGTCGCGCGTGTCGCAATTGACGATAATAACGCGTTCATTATCGAGAGCGGCCGTGAGGGCCAGCGAAAGGGCCGTCTGGGCCGATTGATCGCGACGCCGCGGCGCGGTGACCGCAACGCAACGAGCCGGGCCATAAGCGTCTGAAAGGCGGAAATACGTACGCAACGCGCGCAAGCTCTCCAGCACAACCGATCGGGGCGAAACCCCGAAAAAGTTCGATAGAGAACTGCGCAACCGCATGTTCGCCGCTCGCGGGATCAACACTGACGGCAGTCCGAGATCGACTTCCACTTCATCGCTGGTGCGATAGGTCTGGTCGAGCAGTTCGGCGAGGTAAGCTGCAACAAGGCCGAGCGCCAAGCCAACGATGGCGCTGATCGCCATCAGCGTGCCGCCGTTCGGCCAGGTCGGCTTTGCGGAGGCGAAGGCAGGCGAAAGAACGCGCGCATCCGCCTCTTCGATGTCGTAGCGTTCGGAAAGCTCTTTGGACCGCTGCAAGAAGGATTGCAGAAGCGCCTGATTGGCTTCCGCCTCACGCTCAAGCGCACGAAGGCGGATGGAAGAGGCGTCGCTCTGCGAAGCCCTCGCTTGCGCACTGTTGAGTTCGCGCTGCAGCGAAGCGACGCGCGCTTCCTGAGTCTGAACATTCTGCTCAACTCGACGCGCGACGCGGCCAACTTCCTCAAGAATTCTCTGACGAACTTGCGTTAACTGAGCGCGTGTGCGGACGAGCTCGGGGTGGCGGTCGCCAACCTGAGCGGACAGCTCAGCCTCGCGATTGAGTAGCGCGGTTTCCTGCTGGCGCATGTCACGGATGACCTGATATTCCATGGCTTCCGGCAAACCTTCGAGAAGGCCAGGATTTGATGCAACTGCGCGCGTCTGCTGCAGACGAGCACGTGCGCCAGCCAGCTCCTCACGCGCCGTAATAAAGGTGCGGCTTAGGTCAGAAACCTGTTCGGTGACCAGCGCCGAGCGGACGCCGCCGATAAGTCCCGTTTCTAGACGAAACGCTTCGATTGCCTCTTCTGAGGCCTGAACCTGTTCGCGTAAGACATCGAGACGACGCGACAACCATGATTGCACGCGCTGCATGGCGTCAAACTTCACGTCGAGTTGGTTGTCGATGTAAATTTCCGCCAGATGCTTGACTATTCTCTTCGCAAGTTCGCGATCATGCCATTCAAAAGAGATTGCGAGAACGGACGACTGGCCGACGGGTTTCACGCTCAACGAACGATAGAAGGTCTCAATAACTTCCTCGCGGGTCTGCGCCGCGACGAGAGAGTCCGGATCTGGCGCAGCCGATGTCGGCCCCGGTGCGCCTAGCGCTTGTCCCGCCCGCCCAATAAATCCGAAAGGTCCCTTTTTCACAGGTTTGAGCGACGTATTGAAATCGGGGTTCAATAGAAGGCCGAGGTCGTCGATCGTTTTTTCGACGAGCTTGCGCGACCGGATAATTTCGATTTCGCTGTCCATTCCTGGGGGCGCTGTCTCTTCGTTGAAGAGCGCTGCGATATTGCCAAGATTGACCTGTTTGCCGGTCACAATGACTGTCGTCGAGGCCGTGTAGCGCGGTGTCGCCTGCGCCAGAAACAGGAACATCGAGAGCACCAGCCCGAAGATGCTCGTCAGAATTATTAGCTTTCGCGTTGAGATCAGGCGCAGCAGAAACGAAACCGCCGTCTCATTTTCGACGGTAGCTGTGTTGACCCGCCCGAAAACGCCTTCCGCATCCCGAGGCTGCCCGGCAAGGGACGTACGCGCGCCGCCGGTTTGGACGATTGTCATGAAAAAAACCCCACTTGACGCTTTACCGAAAAAACTAACAGCGCCATGCGTGACGCTTCCCAAGGCATGGATGCAAAAGCGATGCTAACGCTTACCCTTGCGACCGATGGGCGTGTAGCATATCAGGAAAACACAGACGAGCCGATAGTGGCTAGGTTCTTGCTGATCAATGGCGATAAGCTGCGTTGGCTGATGTCACTTGTCGGGTGGGCGGGCGGCTCCTGTCGCCGATAAATCCGGAAAATGCCCCGAACGCGCAGTTTGCGCGGGTCGTTACGGGCTCGGGGGTTGGGTTGTTTAAAGTCGGCGTTTTTCCCTTTTCTGGCGTTGAGCGAACGTTATTCCGGCACGCGTTCGCCTTAATGGCTTTCGCATGTGCAATTTTCCTTTGCGCGCCAGCCTCGTCTGAAAATTACCACTGGCGCAACGTCGCAATTGGCGGAGGAGGATACGTCACTGGCATCGTTATCCATCCGAAGGAACCCGGTCGCGTTTACGTGCGCACCGATGTGGGTGGGTTATATCAATGGTCAGAAGATCAAGACGACGAAGGCCGGCACTGGATCCCGCTAACTGACCAATTTGGTCCAGATGACTTCAACCTCTACGGCATTGCAAGCGTGGCGCTTGATCCACGTGATGCCGACGTCATTTACATAGCCGCCGGGAAACACGAGTACAATCCTGGCGGGCTTTTCAAATCAATCGACGGCGGGAAAAATTGGACCGCTTTGCCTCTGAAGCTGCTGACACGAGGCAACGGCCCTCGCCGCGTCAACGGCGAACGGCTGGCCGTGCATCCGACGAAGCCCGACATCGTCTTTTTCGGATCCTTCTATGACGGTCTCTGGCGAAGCTTGGACGCGGGCGCGACCTGGGCGAAAGTGAAGGGCGTCCCGGCCGGCGAGAGCGGTACCGGCGTGATGTTCGTCGCCGCCCAGACTCGAAAGGACGGCCCGACGTCCATTTACGCGGGTATCGACGGCAAAGCGATTTATGAATCGCAGGATGACGGCGAGACTTGGAAAGCGATAGGCGGGCCGAAAAAACCAAACCGCGGCGTCGTCAGCGGTAGCGGCTATCTATTCGTAACCGGCGAGCCCGGATTACAGCGGTGGGACGGGTCTGCCTGGAAAAATATTGCGCCGTTAAAAGACACTGATTTCGGTGCGATCGGAGTTGATACCCGACGCAGCGGATTGGTTGTGACGACTGTTAGACGCAACGCCCGATCGTTACCTCTGTATTATTCGTTCGACAATGGCGAGAACTGGATCCAGAGGCTTCCGGAATCCGATCAGATCAGGCGCGATAGCGACGTGCCGTGGTGGCCCAGAAATTTCTTCTCGTCGTCAGTCGCTTCCTTCGCCATCGATCCGCACCGGCAGGGCGCGGTCTGGTTCACTGATTGGTTTGGCGTGTGGCGAACGAATGACGCCTATAAAGAGCGTCAGCGCTGGCGAACCTATCAGGCGGGTCACGAGGAGCTTGTCACCTTGACGCTTGCAACGCCTCCAGGGCTTCCCCTTATAAGCGGCGTAGCTGATGCTGACGGATTCGTTCATGAGGACGTTGATAAATTCCCGGGAAAGCAACTTGGCTCGATTGGCGTATGGAACACTCTTGGAGTGGATTATTCCGCGAGCAACCCGAGCAACATCGTACGCGTGGGAGGCGGCGGTGAAAGACGCGACGCCAAAGGCGGCGTTGGCGTTTCCCAGGACGGCGGAACAACCTGGAAGAGGATAAAGTGGCCGTTTGGCTTGACGCACAAAGTTGCCTACTCTGCCACCGACCGGGACCATATAGTCGTCCTTCCATTTCCTGGAACACCCGTCGTCACGACTGACCGAGGAGCCAATTGGACAGAAGCGACGGGTATTGTCGGTGAAACTTTGCTCAAACAGTTCTGGGACTGGGACCATCCGCTTGCGGCCGATCGAGTCGACGGCAAGCTATTCTATTATCTGACGAAGGAGGCGTTCCACTGGTCTACCGATGGTGGCTTAACGTGGAACGAGGGAGCTGCGCTTGAAGCTGCAGGCGACGCCCACGTTGAAGCGGCGCCGAATGCGGCTGGCAATGTATGGGTTAGCCTTGGCAACAGGGGACTGGTCGCCTCAACCAATAACGGCAAATCGTTTCGCCGCATTGACGCGGTTGAAAGCGCCCGCCTCTTTTCGTTTGGCAAGGGCCGTAACGCGAACGGGCCGCCGGCTGTTTACGTATACGGACGCATCCGCGGCGATAGTCGAGAGGGCATTTTTCGAAGCGATAATCTCGGCTCGTCCTGGGTGCGGATCGGCGACGCGGACAAACACGGCCTCGGCAACGCCCCTAACGTCATGCGCGCAGACATGACGCGCCACGGCGTTGTCTATGTGGGAACAAACGGTCGCGGCATTATTATGGGCGAACCCAATCGGCGAGGCGCGCGGTGATAGTCCGTGTTCGATATTCTAATGCGGCAACGCTATCGTCCCGCGACGCGATGGAGACGTAATGGCCGTTCCTATTCTCAATACGTTCGTCGCATTGCTGCTTGCAGGGCTCGCTTTTCTCGCGCTGACCATTCCCGGGCGGTACGAGATGGCAATGCTCATGACGCTGTTTGGTTCCGTGGCTATTGCCGCGGTCATGTTCCCGCGCACGGCGGCGATCTTTGGCGTGATGAGCCTCATTACCTCACCCGAAAATTTCAAGTTCGCCGCTGATTTTGCCAATCAGTACACGCCGGGCACTGGCATCCAGACACTGCATAAGTTTTTCCTGTTAGCGACCTTGCTGCCGGCGTTGGCCCGTGGGTGCTTTGACCTTCGCGCCAATCCGCCGATCTTTGCACTGCTAATCATGATGGCGATGTCTTTGACCGTAAGCTCGGTTTATCCGGGGCTCGACTTCAATCAGATGATGAAATCGTTTATTTCGCTCGCGCTTCCGTTTCTGCTGCTGAACTACGCATTCATGAGAGGCGAAGAGACGTTTTGGCTGAGATTAATCACTATCCTGCCGATCATCAGCATCTTGCTTGGGGTCATCTCGGAATGGTCGGGCTTCGTCAATCCTGTCGGCAAGCCCATCAAAGTGGTGGATGTCGAATATACGGGAGCCTTCCGGCTACGTGGGGTCAATTTTCCAGCTTTCATGGGATTTTTTGGTTTTGCCGCAGTCGTGGCTGGAACGTACATGGCCGTTCTGAGAGGGCAGCGTCGTTACTTCATTGGCGTCTTTATCGCTCTCGGTTGCACCATCCTCAGTGGGACGCGCATGCCCAGCGCATTGGCCATCATGGTTGTCGTGCTCGCAATTTTATTCGTCTCTCGCGGCGCGATGCGCCCTTCTGCAAAAATAGCCATGGGTCTGATGGGCGGGGCAGTGCTGGCCGGCATCCTGATATTCTATTGGCCCAATATAATGGCGCGCACATTTAACTCGGGGGCGGAACCTGATTTCAATACATCAGGGCGCGGTGAGGTATGGGACGTCATGAACCAAGCGATAGACGTCAACCCGCTGTTCGGGCGAGGCATCGGAGCGGGGGCAATTCTGCTGGTCGAAGAAAAAGAAGCAGGTGCAATCGCTACCTCCGCCGCGCACAATGAATATCTCCGATTATTGTCGGACGCCGGTTGGGTCGGGCTAATACTTTTCATAGTCAGTATAATTGTCTATGTGGCAGGAAACTCGAAACTGATTGGACGCGATGGTTTAATCTATTTATCCACTGTCTTTATCGCTTATGCGATTTATTCCTATACAGATAATACAATTTCCGCTCCGCCGGCTATCGTGCTGATGGCTGCAATTTCAGCTATTGTGTCTGATCTCAAGCGACGGAAGATCGACGCCCAACACGCCACTGCCGCAGACCATCGCATCGGCGGGATTTAGTAACTCGCCCGGGCGCGTCCGAGACCGCTTAGACGTGGTTACTCGTTAGACGTGGTTACTCGTCAGCATGGACGCGCGCCGCGCAGCGAATAAAGAAACGGGTTTGAGGGTTGGTGAAAACGAAGCGATCAGTGTGCAGACTGCGGCGGCGGCGCAATAGCGCATATTCGCCTTCGCTCATCGCAGCCAATTCGTTCAATACATCACGTTCGTTCAGCACTGCATCAATGTGGCCGTCAATTTCAAGCATCACGTCGGCAGCGGTGAAATAGCCGTAGCTGTCCGATTTCGCACAGGCAGCGCCCGTAACAACCGCGGTGTTCACTTCACGGTCAAACCAGGTCGCGAAATTGTCGAACATGCGCCGCGCCGGCGACAGCGGACCATCGATGATCCGGCCAACCGCAATTTGCAGGTCGCTCAGTTCGACGACTGACGAGTTGCGATCGATGGCGCACTGACCGGCGTAAAGACACAACAGCTGAGCGTGATAGGGAGAGCCGAGTGAAATTTGTACAATTTCCTCGACAGTTGCGTCGGGGAAATTCAGCCCTGCCTGATCTCCGCCAGTTTTCACTAGCTGGTAGATTTCATCACCGGGCATCAATCCGAGATGCACGCCTGTGACGTTGCGCTGGATCGAGGGGTGCTGACCAACCAGATCGTCAAGATTCTCGCCGACGCCGACAATCAACAACGTCACTTTCGCAGACGCGTCGGAAAGGCATTTGATGGTCTCAGCAATCTCGTTTTGCATCTCCGGGTCAGTCACCCGGTCAAACTCATCGATACGCAAAATAACGTGGCCGTCCTGAAATCTTTCGAGCGCATCGGCGACATCCTTCGCGCCCATGCGCTCAGAAGTGATGAGCGGCGCACGGCCCTGCGGTGGGCGGCGACCGGTCGTATCGCGTCCGGCCACGTTATATTCTCCGTTGAACAGGGCTTTCAGAAACGCGGAAAATAATTCGTGATAGGTGATGTTGCTGTTGCAAGTCGCCCGCAGAACGGTCACGCCGCAATCGCGCGCCACGTCCATGACAACGTTCGCCAGCGACGTTTTGCCCGAACCCCGCTCGCCGTACAAAATGACGTGCGAACGCAATTCGTCGATCGCCGACACAATTTGGGACGCCTCGCGGCGCCGACCGGCAAACAGCGCATTTGTTTGTTTCGGGTGGGTTGGCGTGAACGCCAGCCGCAATGCTTCTAACGCCCGTGCGCGCGGATCGTTCCGGCGCAGCCGCGACGCAGCCGACATTTCCGAGGCGAGAAAACGGAACTTCGGGATCTCGTCACCGTTTGCATGCGCCCGGGCAACTGCTTCCCCAGTCATGCGGAACACGCCGCCTGCATGCGGAAGTCTTTTAACGTTTCCAGACATTTTCTTCGCCTCAACCGACATGACGCTACTCCCCGCGCTTTCTCGCGCAAACTTCGGCCGCCCCCAGCTGCCCCAACGTGGACGGATGACATCGCCTCGCTTGTCGAAATTGTCTTCTTGCGCCATCCGCAAATGTCCCCCGGAAACGTTTCCGAATCCGGTTCCCATCTCCCTCGAACCTTATACACGTGAGCAGGCGCAAAATAGCAGGAAATAAGTAACTATTGTTAACTTTTTCGCGCCGTTCATATAACGTTTCTCACATTACCCATGTTAACGCTCTAACGAGCGAAGAGTGCCCTTGTTGGTAGGTAGTCAGACCTTATTTCGCCAATCTGGTGCGTCTTTCCGCCTTGCACGCGATTTGCACCGCCACGTGTTCAATACCGTGCAGAATTCGCGCCACCTACGCGTCGCCTGAAATGAAACGTTGACGTGCACTCCGGAACAGAACTCCCTAAAAGGGCGAGCAAGGCAGGTTGAGTTATGACAGCGATCAATGTCCCCCGGCGTAAGTTCATCGGGATTGGCCTCGACGCCGCTGACCATCGGCAGATCGATCGCTGGATCTCCGAAGGCAAACTCCCCGCCCTTCGCGCGCTGCGCGAACGAAGCGCGCATGGGCGGCTCATCGGCGAGACAGGTTATACCGCTGAAACAGGCTGGACCGTTTTCTGGACCGGATGTTGGTCAGGCACGACTGATTACTGGTCGCCGGCGCATTACAACCCTGACTATACGATCGAAAATCGTGGCGCATTTACTTATAATTCTTGTTCGCCATTTTTTGAATATGCAGATAATCGTTCAATTATTGCTTTTGATTTGCCTCAAACGCACGTCACAGTGAAGTCGAAAGGCCCTCGCATCATCGCTTGGGGCGCGCACTCGCCTCAAACGGCAAGCTATTCTGCGCCGCCGGAGTTGTTGCCGGAAATCAACGCCAAACATGGCGCGCACCCGGCGCTGCACGAGGATGATTTTCTCGTCTGGCAGCCTGACGCCGAGATGCGCGCGCTGACGGAGAAGCTGATCGCAGGAGTCCGTCAACGGACCAAAGCCTCGCTCGACCTGATGGCTTCAAGCGAATGGGACGTATTCCTGACGACCTATGGCGAGACGCACTCCGCCGGCCATGGTTTCTGGCACTTCAGCGATCCAGAGCACCCCCTCTATCCGCTCTATTCCGTTGATGGCGATCCAATGCTGGAGGTTTATGAAGCCGTCGATGCAGCGGTCGCCGAGCTCATCGCCGCCGCCCCCGCCGACGCGACCATCGCGGTTTTTGCCCAGGAGGGTATGAAAGCGAATTGCGCCGACATGCCAAGCTGGCTGTTCCTTCCCGAGCTGCTTTATCGTTACAGCTTTAACGGCGAAGCTGCTTTGGCGCGGGGTGACGCAGAAAGCCCGCCGCCGCCGCTCACGCGACAAAAAGAATTGGACTGGATGCGCGCTGTCTGGTCGCTGCGGGAAGGGTACGGCCTTTTACCCGCGCTTGATCGCACGCTGCCGCTAGGCGTGACGCACCGACTACGCAAAATTCTGAAGGACAAGGACGGGCGGTTGATGCACCCGCTCGACGCAGGCAAATTCCAATATATGCCGCCGATGTGGTACCAAAAGGCTTGGCCGCAAATGAAGGCGTTTGCGCTGCCGACATTCTCCGACGGCTATGTGCGCGTCAACGTAAAGGGGCGGGAAAAGAACGGCATCGTCAATCCGGCGTCTTTTACGGATACCCTTGATGAAATTGAGACGCTTATCCGCGACTTGCGTGACCCAAGATCCGGCAAGCCGATCGCCAAGGAAATCATTCGAACGCGCCAGAGAGCAGAAGACGACGCCTCAGTATATGCGGACATCATCGTGATGTGGGCCCTGCAACCGACTGACGTGGTAGACAGCACAGCCTACGGACGGATAGGCCCGGCGCCGTTCCGTCGCAGCGGCGACCATTATTCTGAAGGCTTCTATTATGTTGCCGGGCCAGACGTTCGGCCTGGGAAAATGAAAGACGCCCGCCTCGTCGACTTTGCCCCAACGGTGTGCGAGCTCCTTGATGCGCCCATCCAAAATCATTTCGACGGTTCTTCATTCGCGCGGGACATGCGGGTCTTGGCTGACGCCTGACGTCCGCCCGAAGGGTCATCTTCGCTTTGTAAATGCGTTTCGCAATTTGATGCGACGAAGCATTTTTTGCGCATTTTCAAGCGGTATAGATGCGGAAGTATTTCCTGAGACGCGAAGGGCTAATCACTTTTCTCAGTATTTGCGGCGCCCGCCGCCAATCTGGATAGGCGTTGAACGGAATCCGAGACAACTCAGGCCGGTAAATGTCCATAAAGTCTCGCGCCAGCCGCCGCGTCCGGCGATATTCAACCGGCAAGCGCAACATGGATTGCAAAACGCGCGGATGCAGCAAAAGCGCGATATCATCATAAAGGAAGTCGGGCCCGTAGATTTGCGCCCCGCGTGGATAGGCCGCCTCCCAAAACAGAAGATCAAGCTTGGCGAAGGCGTTAAGCCCCTCGACGCCCGAAAGCCAACGCCCGGCCGCTGCGATATTCAAATCCGTAATCGGCGCATTTATCCGATTGAGCGCGGCGATAGCGGAGATCTGCGTGTCGCTGCGGTCAATCGTGCGCCACAGCATACCGCGTGCGATTTCGCCACCGAACCCCGGGAGCAGATAAGTCTCGCTGGAGAAGCACCGCATGGTTTCAAACAGACGCGAATTTGAATCCGTAAACGCCCGCCCGCTGCGCTCAATCCACTCTCGCTCGGCATGCGGCGACGACGCGACGCCGTTAATTAGACGATGAGAGACGCCAGCAAGTCGGGCCACTTCTGGCGCCATAGCAACGTCGATCGGCGCTATATCCTTGGCGCTTCCGATCGTGAACGTTTCAACGGGCGCCCCTGCGAGCTGACACAAGGCGAGGATAAGCCGGCTGTCTCGACCCGCCGTAAGTGGCGCCAGCAAGGAGCGCTCACGCGGCAAAGCGCCAAGGGCCGCGGCGCCGACCGTCCCGATGGCGTCCATGGCTTCTACTGGATGCATGTCCTCCCTGAAGTCGGGCGACGGCCAGAACCTCTGCATACGCATCGTATCAAGGTCGAGAAAGTGGTTTGGCAAAAGTCGGCGAATGCCATCAACGCATGTCAGATCAAATACGTTCGCCGCCAAAGCCCCATCCGTATCGAGGCGATCGCAACCAGAAACGCGGCGCAGATAGTCCTCTGGCGCGAGAAGCGCCAATGGCGTTGAGGCAACGCGATGGCGCGAAGCTTCAAAAACGCAACCAAGGCACGACGTTGCCGCCGGATAAATGCGCGCGAAACGCGGCGCGACGTAGACGATAAGGAACGCCCCATGCAGGCGGTCCAGTAAATCGGCGCAGAGCGCCTCATGATCTTTCGCTTCACTTCCGGCAGTCGCATTAAGTTGCAGCCGCGCCGCCAAGGGGCGGCCGCTTCGCAGGTCAAGCGCAGAACCGAGGATCCAGCCGAGCGGCGCACCATCCGCCCCATCAAGCTGCGTTACGCCGAGAGTCGGATGATGCTCGAGCCGCCAATGCCCGCATGCGTCGCGATGAGGAAATGCGCGCATGGACCAAGGGTCGCTGCGAACATCGGCGTCTAGCGCTTCGGCGACGGAAAGGTCTGACCTTGTCAGCCGAAATTGACGCTGAAGAGACTCTGGGGTTGGCAAAAGCCGGATCAACGCGTTTCCGACCCGCAAATCGTGGCCGCCAGCTTCGCTATCGATTGCCACCTCAGACACAAATTCTTTTCACCGATACGGCGCTCCGAGGCGCATGCGGGATACCAACGCGTATTGGGACCGCAGCAATTCTCGTTCCAGAACATGGTCCGGTGAGCGCGAACGGATGTTCTCTAGGCTCGTAAAGGGAGGTTGGAAAAGCGCGCGCTAGCGGGTCAGCAGACGCCGCGCGTGGCGCCACAACCGATCGGGATTGGTTGCCTTTTTCGCCATATAGGCGAGCTGCTCAACGCCCGTGTAGCTGTTATAGGGTAACTTGTTCAGGTCGGGCCAGAAACGCTCGACGAAGTCAGAAGAGATACTCTTCTTGCGGCGGTATTCCGCAGGCATGGCTATCAACGATCGCTGGATGCGCGGATGCAGAAGCAGGCACACATCTTCATAATAAAAGTCTGGCCCATAGATCTCCGCGCCGCGCGAAAATTGACACTCCAGGAAAAGTAGATCCATCTTCGTGTGGAAATCGACGTGGGAAAGGCCGGCAAGCCACCTTTCGGCGGCTTCGACAAAAGGAGGAGTCGTGGGCTGCCATGCCCTCGCCAATATATTGGTGGCGCTCGCCCGGGTATCCGGCCGGTCTGCTGCTATCCAATAGCGCGCTCTGCCGATCACAGCTCCCGGCCCCGGAAAGAACAGGCTGTTATTGGCCAGCGGCCGCATTGACACGTGCATGTAGGCATTTGACCCGGCTAAGACGTCGCCGGCTCGGGCGATCCATTGCGCAGCTACCTCAGGTTCAGCGAAGCGCGCCGGTATCACCTCATGATCAATCTTCGCGACGGCCGCGATCTTTTTTGCAAAAGTGGCATCTATCGGATCGACGAAGCGCTCGCCAGCGAAGGTAAAGGCCTTAATTCTGTCCGCGTAGGGCCGTAGCGCCGCCAGCACCATTCGGCTGTCTCGACCAGCTGTAAGCGGCATGCGCCAAACCCGGTCTTTAGGGAGCGAAGATAGGACGCCTTCGGCGAGCCACCTAAACGCTTCTATCGCCGCTTCGCCATCCGGCGCAGGCTCGATCGGCGCGAGCGGCCAATAGCGGTGTTGAGTCCAGTTATTGAGGTCAAGATAATGATTTGGCAGCAGTCGGCTGACGCCGCGATGGGGCGTTAACTCAAATCCGAAACGTCTGTCGAGCGCGAAATTGACCGAACTGGCGAGCTCCGTGTCAAGGCGTTCTTCGCGCTCTTGATCATCAAATAACGCGCCAACAGTTGATCCCGCCGACATGGCGTCTGGACAGAAGACGCAGCCGAGCTGGCCGTATACGCACTAATAAACGCGGGAAAATGAAGGCAAGCAGATCACAAGCAGGAATTGCCCGTGCAACCGGTCGAGCGTGTCTTCAATAATGGTTTCCCGACCGATCTTGTCAGCGCCGCGCATTGCAAGACGCAGCGGCCCGTCTAGAATTTTTCGGTCGCGAAGATCGACGACACGCCCAAGGATCCAGCCAAATGGTGTATCGTGTTCGTCCACGAGGGGCTGAACCGGTAGGGTAGGATGCGCACGGAGCCTAAATCCGCCAACCGTATTCCGATCGCCCCCTTCGGTTCGATCACGTTCAATCAAGAACTGCCGTTGTCCCCATCTTGATTCATAAGATAATGCGTTGCGCATTTCCAATTTGTCCGCACTGTTCGAGGTCAACACCACTTTAACAGCCTCATCAATCAGTTACTTATTTATTCTTGGCAGGTCTTCGGCAAACACATTTCGCAAGCGTTTTGTGAAGGTGTTATCCTGACGACCTTGTATCTTGTTGATGTAAGCCATTACGTCCGACGGCATCGAATCGAAGGGCTTCAACGCCGGGTCAATTTTATACTGAAGGCGCATTTTGTATCCATCAAATACGCCTCGCACCCAGTCTCCAATCAGTCCGTTGCGCGTTGCCCGGATAAAATGTCCCGCGAGAAATTCTATAATTCTGCGAGGCTTTGATCCGGTCTTCAGGTGGATGAAAAGCCGATTGCGCAGCGTGAAGTAATATCGTCCCTTCCCCCACGTAACCCGTGCTTCAGGTGACACCTTGTGGCGCACGCGAAGTTGCGGCTGATATTTAATCTGGTAGCCCGCACTATGAAATTTCAGCCCGAGCTCAATTTCTTCGCAACAGAAGAACAGCTTGTCATAGTACCCGCCGACTTTTTCAAAGGCGCTGCGCCGAATGGCGTGACCAGCCCCGACGAACGCACTGGCGTAAAACGGTTGGTCAATCCTTTTCTTCAGATGAGAAGAGTATCCCCAGGAGCTCATGTCGTCGTCGCCGGTGAAGTAGTTCATGATGCGAAAGCCAACTGCGGCTAGACTGTTGTCACTCTCGAGCGCTTGCGCCGCCTCGTAGGCCGTTGTCGGCGTTTCAAACTCCGCATCGTTATCGAGGGAGATAATGGTTGGCGCTGATCCAGCGAAGGCTGCTTCGTTGCGACCGCCCGGCACCCCAAGGTTGCGGCCCATTTCTTTAAGGACAACACGCCTGTCTTCTGCCGCTAGCGCGCGAAGGCGCTTGATGTTTTCCGCGTCGCTCCCCTGATCAACGACGATTACGGTCTGGTCGACTTTTTCTTGAGCAAGCGCGCTCCGGATCGCTTCGATCGTATCGTCGGTCCGGTTCCAAGAAAGGATGATGATATCAACACGTGGGGCGACGTCCGAAACAATAGCGGTTGTCTCGTTTCCGGACGTCTCAGAACCTTCGTCGGCGCGTTTGACGGTCATCGCATCTCTCAGATCGGCGTTTTCGCTTTAGCGAATGCAAGAACCAGGCGGAGCGAACGTCGGGACGTCAGTAGCAAAACCAAAAGATAAATGGCGCCTCCCCCCGCTACCTGAATTGCAAGCAACATCGGGCGGGAGACGGCTTCACCAACATACTCCGCCATGGCGATCACGCCAACGAGCATCGCCGCTGCGCTCCAAAAAGCCGGCAGAAATAATGCGTAGAAGCGTAGGAGGCCAACGCCAATCCGGCGACGGACTTGCACCTGCCATATTGGTGAAACTAGCAGAGGGATGATGGCGCTGACAGCGGCGACCGCTACTGCCCCGAAAGGCGCAGCTGCAGTAATTCCAACAAGCCGCAGACCCGTGAACCAGGCGCTAAATCTGAAAACAAGTCCCATTTCTCCGAGCGCACGCAGGGATGACCCCTGCACATAGGAGATCGTAAACACCGCACCGCGCAGAGCGAGAATCTGGACGATCGGCGTCATTGGCTGCCATTCCGGGCCGAGGGCCGCAGCGATCAGCGTTGGCGCAACAGCAGCCAAACCGACAAAAACGGGTAGCCCAACCAGATTGGATAACTGGGCAGCCGACACAAAGGCGCGCTCGAAACGCTCCGGGTCGCTCTGGAGCCGAGGCAACACCGCCAAGGTTAAATTATTGATAACCCCCGTGAGCGCTTCGGTCAGCGACGCGACGATCCGATTGCCCATCGTATAAAGGCCAAGCGCCAGAGGTCCCAAAAATGCGCCGATTAACAGCCGATCCGCAGAGTGGGTGAAATAGCCCATAACCTTGAGCCCAAGCGCATTCAACCCAAAGCCGCGAAGTTCCCCGATGCTGACAAAAGAAAAGATCGGGCGCGGCAACCAACCTGAGAGCATCGCTAGCGAGACGAGTTCAACGAACCGCCAGGTCAGGTGATAGAAAACGAGGCTCCAGTAGCCGTATCCATTTGTTACCGCGTAGATAGCGACAGCCGAGGCGACGCCTACGCTCAAGAAGGTTCGCAACGCCAGCGCCCTGAAGCGCAACGCCCGTCGCATCAGATCGACGTAAACGCTGCTCGCCGCTAATGCGGGATAGGCCGCCGCCAACGCGACAAGCACAGGTTCGACCTCAGGTACGCGGAACATTTTAGCGACCAGCGGCGCGGTCAAAAACCCCAAGCCGGACAGCGCGATGCCAACCAGCAGGGACAGCCAGAAAACTGAAGACTTGTGCGCTTCGGTCAGGTCTTTTCGCTGCACGAGCGCCTCAGTGTAAGACTGCATGAGGATAGCGTACATCAGCATGAAATAGAGCAGCGCGAAGCCGAAAATGCCGACCTGTTCGGGGCCGATGACGCGCCCAACGAAGACAAACGTGAGCAACTGGAAAATCTGCTGCGTCCACGTGTCGAGGCTGGCCCAGATCGCCCTGCCCGCAAGGCCGCCGCGCGGACGCGCGGGACTGCCGGCGGGCGGCGCCGCGTCGACGGGAGGCATTTGGCCAGGCGGTGGTTGGGTCGCGACAGTCACTAATTTTACCTTGCGCTCGCAGCGAGGAGACAACGTCGTTTCAGCGGGCTGCAATTGGCGCGCCGATCTTGCGCCCGATCAGACGGCGAGGGCTGGAACGTAATCCGCCAAGCGCTGATCGCGTATTTCGACAATTCGGTCGAGACGGGCTGCGATGCGCTGATCATGTGTCGCAATAAGAGCCGAAAGGCCCTGCCCGCGCACCATCGCCAATAATTCGTCAAATACCCGCGCCGCTGTTTTCGGATCAAGATTTCCCGTCGGCTCGTCCGCGAGCAAAATCGCCGGATCATTCGCGAGCGCGCGGGCGATCGCCGTACGCTGCTGCTCACCCCCGGAAAGCTGGCCCGGCTGGTGGCTGAGACGGTCGCCAAGACCGAGAGAGGTCAGAAGCTGTTCCGCGCGCGTTTCCGCATCGGCTCGGGAGCGTCCGGCGATCAGTTGCGGCAGCGCCACGTTTCCGATCGCCGAAAACTCCGGCAACAGATGATGGAATTGATAGACGAAGCCTAGGTAATCCCGGCGCAGGCGCGTTTTGTCCGCATCTTTCAGGCGCGAAGCGGCGACGCCGTCGATCCAAACTTCACCTGCGGAAGGGGCCTCGAGAAGGCCCGCGATGTGGAGAAGCGACGATTTTCCGGACCCGGATGGACCAAGCAGCGCAACAGTCTCGCCAGCGCGCAGGCTAAGCGACGATGCCTGCAGCACCACGAGGTCGCCATAGCGCCGCTCAATGTTGTCTAGCGCGAGAACAACGCGCCTGTCACTGGCCGAGGAGGTGGTTCTGCGCATGCCTTACTCGTATCTCAGCGCTTCGACGGGATCGAGACGGGCCGCGCGCCATGACGGGTAGATCGTTGTCAAAACCGACATGGCAAGCGACCACAGCACGATGAACCCCACTTCGCCCGCCTGCATCTCGGCTGGTACGGAATTAAAATAATAGATATCAGACGGAAAAAGTTCCGTCTGAAAGAGGGCCGAGAGGAAACCCTCTATCGCGTCGATGTTCCAGACGAAAAGGGCGCCGAGAACGGCCCCGGCCAGCGTCCCAAGTACGCCAATCAGCGACCCGGACAGGAAGAACACCCGCATGATCGCGCCTTGCGTTGCCCCCATGGTGCGCAGTACGGCGATGTCGCGGGTCTTGTCCTTGACCAGCATGATCAGCCCGGTGACGATGTTCAACGCGGCGACCGCAACGATCAGCAACAAGATCAGCCGCATGACGCTGCGCTCAGTTTGCAAGGCGTTAAAGTAGCTTGCGTTCTGCTGCTGCCAGGTCCGCACGCCATAATCGGGAGCAGCCGCGGCGATCGGGTTCGAGATGATCCGCACGCGCTCTGGATCGGCGACCTTCAATTCAATCTGGCTGACCGCGTCTCCCTGATTGAAAAAGATCTGCGCCTGTTCGAGCGGCATGAAGCCGATGAAACCGTCAAATTCAGAGTTACCGACTTCGAATACCGCGCCGATGCGGTATGTCTTTTTGCGGAGCGTTGGTCCGAAAGCGGTCTCCGCCCCCCGCCCTGATATCAGGGTTATGGGATCGCCGACCGTAACCCCTAGTGAAAAAGCTATACGGCTGCCAATGGCGATCTCATCGCCTCCGTTCCGGCCTTGTCCAAAGTTTTCGAAAGAGCCGGCGACGATATGCTCCGGCGCGGTCACGTAATCGATGGAAAGCAGGTCGGCGCGCGATAGGCCCCGAATGATAATCCCGGTCTCACGCGTGGCGCTCGTTGCATAGACAGGCGCCTGGACAACGGGAATAGCCTCGGTGACGCCCGGAATGGCGCGCAGCTTTTCCGCTAAAGCCACATAGTCGCCGATCGGGTTCTCGGACTGCACAAACACATGTCCGTTCACGCCGAGAAGCTGATCGAGCAGTTTGGTTCGGAAACCCTGCATGACCGACATGACGATAATCAGCACGGCGACCGCCAGCATGATGCCGACGAAGGCGATAACCGAGATCAGCGATACGCCCTTGCCGGTTCTGGTCGCGCCCAAATACCGCCGCGCCACCATCCATTCGAAAAACGAAAAGGGCGGCGTCGACCGCGGCGCGGGAGCGGTTGCGGGCTGGGCGTCGAGAGCGGCGGCGGTCATGTCTGGCGGTTTACTCCCGAAGGGCGGGTGATCAATGGCGCGCGGCGCTAGAGCATCTGTCGTCTAGCTTGTTTCCGACAACGGGCGCAATTGCGGCCAACGAGCGCCAAAATACGGTTTGCCGCAATGCAGACACATTCCGCCGCAGGAAGCCTTTTCTTCTCAGCCGGAACGCCCGACATCGCGGATTGGGAGAGGCGCCCGACTGGCTGAAAGTCGCCCGGCACGGGAGGCGCCGAACGTTTCGAAAGTCAATGGGAGAGCAGCCATGCGCATTAGCAGCGTCGTCATCGTGATCGCCATGGCGGCGACCACGATTTTCTGCGGATATCAGGTATTGTTGGCTTAAAGCGCCTTGAGCCAATGTCTTACTGGACGCCCATCTCCTGCAACAGGCGTTTGGCCCCGTCGATCTTGTCCATCGTCCAGAGCATAAAACGGCTGTCGACGTGGATTGTCCGGTTGATCGATGGTTCGTACCACCAGTCAGCGATAACGCCGTCAAGCGTGCCGTCGAAGGCAAGTCCGACAAACTCGCCTTTGGCGTTCAGCGTCGCTGAACCGGAATTGCCGTTGGTGATGTCGACCGTCGATAGGTAATTCACCGGCAACGTCCCCTGCTCCGGCGAGACGTACCGGCCATAATCCTTCTTGCCGATAGCTTCCAGCATCTTTGCCGGCGCATTAAACGGCGCCTTGCCTGTATGTTTTTCCGCCAGTCCCTCGGCAGTCGTGAACGGGGTCCACGCCAGACCATCGCGAGACTTGCCGATAATCTTGCCGTAGGTGAAGCGGAGCGATCCGTTTGCGTCCGGATAGAGTGTGCGGCCTTGCGTTTCAGCGAAGGCGAACATGGCCTTCATATAGGCCGCACGGGCTTTTTGCAGGCGACCGTTTCGGTCCTTGCCGATGCGTTCGCGGTCGAGATCGCCGGGAGACAACGCGACGGCGAGCTTCAGGAATGGATCTCCTGACGCGGCGATATCAGCCGCGCTCATCTCCATCAGACCAAGGCGCGATTGCAGGTCGCCAAGCTTTGTTTCAGCGTAAAGCCTATCGAGGCCAATCGTCGTCAGCGCCGTATCGAAGGCGGCATCTCGCTTGTCGAGCGGCAGCTTGCGATATTCCGCCAGAGCGCCCTCAAACAAGGCGCGATCCGTAGCCGGAACAAAGCGCCGGTCGATCTGCGTCAGGCGTTCTGTGAAGAACTGCCGGTCGCGATCCTGATAGCCCGGCGCCCGATCGGCATCGGGCTTTTCACGCTCCTGCGCCCAACGGTAGAGGTCGCGCGCCGCTGAAAGGAGCTGGGCGCGGTTCAACAAGCCGAAAATCTGGCTCGTCGTCAGCGCTTCATTCGCCTCTCCAACAACGGAGTCGAGCGCGGCGATAGCCGGTCCGTATTGAGCGTTACGGGCGCGATCCTTGGCGACCCACGCGCGGAACGCACGCTCTTCCTCGCCCTTGCGCTCTGACAGGCGCACGGCGTCGGCGCCCGCCATCTGGCCGAGCAGTTTCTTCTTATAGTTATCCGATCCGCGAATGATCGAGGCGTATTTTATCGTCGCGTCCTCATTGCCGGCGGTCGCACGGGCGATCTGGTCGGAATATTCCGTCAGAAGCGCCTGCTGTTTGGGGTAAAATGACGTGTAATAATAATCCGCCTCGCCCGCGGTGCGCAGACGATCCGTCACGCCTGGAAAGCCCGCCAGCATGACAAAATCGCCTTCTTCGAGACCTTCGCGAGCGATCTTCAGGTGCGATTTGGGGCGATACGGAACATTTGCCGCATCAAAGGGGCGCGAGGCTCCATCTGGCGCAACGTAGGCGCGATAAAATCCGAAATCGCCCGTGTGGCGGGGCCACTGCCAGTTATCGACCTCGCCGCCGAAATTGCCGACGCCGCCTGCCGGCGCATAGACGAGCCGAACATCTTTGATCTCGAGTTGCTGTTGGAGGAAGTACTGCGCTCCGCCGAAATACGGGCGGACGTCGCAGCGCCGGCTCGGTTGCGCTTCACATTCGGCGATCAGCGCCTTCCGGTTCACCTCAATCTTCTCGAAGCGCTCCAGGCCCGACATTGCGTCTGTCACGCCCGCAAGAATCTCGTCCGTTACGAGGCGAAGATCCTCGATGACATAGGCGCGCGTTCCCGGCGCGGCAGGCAATTCGTCGCGCAGCGTTTTCGCGAGGAAGCCGTCGGCGAGGTAGTTCTGCCCTGGCTTCGAGTTATACTGGATTGATCCGTAAACGCAGTGATGGTTTGTGGCGATTAGGCCCTCCGGGCTGAGGAACGACGCAGAACACCCGCCGAGCGAAACGATTGCGTTAAGGGGCGCAGCCTGCAGATCGGCAAGCGCCGCCGGATCGATCTCAAGGCCAGCCTCACTCAACTGCTGGCTAAGCGCGCCTGTCTGGCTGGGAAGCCACATGCCCTCGTCCGCGCTGACAGCCCCGCCGTGAATTAAAATACCAAACAGACTAACAGCAACGCAGTGACGAAAATCTGCCAGAGCCATGTATTTCCCCTAATTTTTATAATTCATCCGACAATTCACTTTAGTTTCCCTGTCGCCCGATTTCAACGGGAACAAAAGTACGGACTAAGCGGCAAGCGCGGCCTTTACTTCCGATATCAGGGCCGCAGCGGCCGCCTCCGGGCTGATTTCGCGCCGGTCGCCATCCGCGCGGCGTTTGATCTCAACGCTGCCATTTTCAAGTCCACGCGGCCCGATGATGAGCTGATAAGGCAGGCCAATTAGGTCCATGCGGGCGAATTTTTCGCCGGGCCGCGCCGGGGTGTCGTCATAAAGCGTCTCAACGCCTGCAGCCTCCAGAGCTCTGTAGGCCGAGAGGGCCGCTGCATCGGTCGCCTCGTCGCCCGGTTTCAAATTTACAAGGCCGACATGAAACGGCGCGACAGAAACGGGCCATTTACAGCCCGCCGCGTCATGATGGGCCTCGATGAGCGCGCCAGCGAGGCGCGAGACCCCGACGCCATAGGAGCCCATTTCGATAGGCGCCTCACGTCCATCGACGCCAGCGAAGACCGCCTTCATAGGCGCTGAATACTTCGTTCCGAAGAAAAAGATGTGTCCCACTTCGATGCCGCGCGCCGCAATTCGATCCGGCGCCGCAACGGCGTTCTCAAATTCGCTCGCGTCGTGTTTTTCCTCGGTTGCGGCATAATAGCTTGGGTACTGATCGATTACTGGCTGCAGGTCGCCGTCAAAATCGGTGGCGTGATCGGGAATGGGAAGCGACAACAGACGCCGGTCGCAATAGACTTCGCTCTCTCCGGTCTCTGCGAGCACGATAAACTCATGGCTGTCTCCGCCAATGGGTCCGCTGTCGGCGCGCATCGGAATAGAGGCCAACCCCATGCGGGCGAAGGTGCGCAGGTAAGCTACAAACATCTTGTTGTAGCTGCGCCGCCCTGCCTCCCGGTCGACGTCGAAGGAATAGGAATCTTTCATCAAAAACTCACGACCGCGCATGACGCCAAAACGCGGACGGATCTCGTCACGGAATTTCCACTGTATATGATAGAGAATTTTCGGAAGATCCTTGTACGATCTGACGCCTGCGCGCACGATCTCGCTGATCATTTCCTCGTTTGTCGGGCCATATAGCATCTCGCGGTCGCTACGGTCCTTGATGCGCAGCATTTCCTTGCCATAAGCGTCATAACGACCGCTTTCCCGCCAGAGGTCAGCTGGCTGGATCGTCGGCATCAGCATCTCAACAGCGCCAGCGCGGTCCTGTTCCTCGCGCACGATCCGTTCAATCTTCTTCAGCACGCGGAACCCAAGCGGCAACCAGGCGTATATTCCTGCGCCTTCCTGCCGGATCATCCCTGCGCGAAGCATCAACTGGTGTGAAATGATTTGCGCCTCGTTCGGGGTCTCTTTCAGAACGGGGAGGTAGAAGCGGGAAAGACGCATGAATGTCTCCGGAGATGAACGGATGGTAATTAGAAAGCGACAAACCGAATGTCCATAAAAAGGCTTCGAAAGTTTTTTTCCGGAACGCAACAGGGTCGTTTCGCGATAGGTACAACCCGAAGGTTGCAATCGAACTGCGACTTTGAAATGACGCCGGGGGCGTCGCGTCGAGGAAGTCGCAAAAAATCTGCGCGATACGTCCGGGCTAGCAGTTTCGCGAAAAATGGGCGCGGTGGGAAAACTTGATGGTTGGAGAATAAATCAGGGGTAAGCAAGCCTGATGCTGGGGGAGAGCCTTTTATAACGTAAGCGTCTTCGATCGTAACTCGGTCGTCGCATTAACAGGAATTCTCCATGACGGCGAAACTGATTGTGATCGGACTAGATGCGGCGGAAGGCTCGCTCATTGAGAAATGGGCCACAGAGGGCGCGATGCCTCATCTCGCAAGCCTCATGCGGACAGGCGCAACCTATGCAGTTGGCAATCCAATGGAGACCCTGCCGGGCGCCATCTGGCCCGAACTCGCGACCGGCGTTTCATGCAAACGCACGCCTCACTATTATCACCCGCGCCAATTGCATACTGGCGAAACGACCAAACGGCCGATCGACGGAAATGACGTTAATCCCGAGACGTACTTCTGGACGCGCGCTTCGCGCGGCGGCGCCCGCGTCGCCGCGATTGACATGCCGCAAACGTTGCTGGCGAAAAACTTCAACGGCGTTCAATTGCTGGAATGGGGCCTTCACGACCGCAATTTCGAGATCGCTAGCGACCCGCCCCAGCTGCTCGAGACCGTTCGCAATCGCTGGGGCGATCACCCTGTCGACGTGTGCGATACGCACCAGCGCTCGCCGGAAGGGTATCGCACGCTGATTAATGGTCTGAAGCGCGGCGCGGCGGCAAAAACTGAACTTTCGCTTTCGGTGCTCGAAAGCGAGGCATGGGATTTGTTCACGTGCTGCTTCGGAGAGACCCACTGTGTCGGACACCAGTTCTGGCATTTCATGGACCCTTCGCATCCGTGGCATGACCCACACGCGCCAGCCGAATTCCGCAATGCAGTTCGCGACGTTTATGCGGCAGTCGATGCAGGCGTTGGCCGACTGATCGCTGCTGCCGGCCCAGGTGCAGAAGTCATTGTGGTCGCGAGCCATGGCATGGGCCTTTACACAGGCGGGCCGCAATTGCTGCCCGAGGCTCTCGCTCGACTGGGCCTGTCGTCAGTGGAAAGCGACAAGCCGGCTGGCAAGGTGCTCCGTAAGCTGCAGAAATCAAACCATCCCGTCATTGCCGCAACGCGCGAGACGGTCAAACGCCTTCTCGGCAAACAGACAATCAAGTCGCTGCAAACGTTCAGCGGCTCGCTCCACGAACCGTTCGAGAGCCCGCGAACCCGAGCCGCCGATGTGCCAAACAACCGCTGCGGGGCTATCCGCCTGAACCTCAAAGGGCGGGAGCCTCTCGGCGCCGTTGCGCCCGGAAACGAGGAAACGGATGTCACGGAGACAATCCGCGAGGCGCTCCTCGAACTTGTTCATCCGCAAAGCGGCGAACGGGTCGTGGACAGAATATTGACCGCGCGCGAAGCCTTCGGCCCCGATCACCATCCGGACGTGCCCGACATGATGATCATTTTCCGCGACGATCTTGGCGTCATCGACGCAGCGCGATCAGACCGTCTCGGGCTCATCGAGGTCCCGAATTTCAAACCGAACCTGCCGCGCTCAGGCGACCATACGGTTCAGTCGCGCTTTTTCATCCGTAGCCCGAGAGTGACGGCGGGTGCGCGACTGCGTGAAGGAAATGTTCTTGACCTGACGCCGACCGTGCTCGCCATGCTTGGCGTGCCGGCAAGCGCCGATCTCGACGGCGAACCGCTATTGCGGCGCACGTCGGTGGCGGCGGAGTAAGCGTACGCGCTCAAAGTTGACGTAAGACGCTTCGTCATTCGCGAGTTCAGCGAATGCTGCGGGCTTTATTCGCCAAGTCGGCGCCTCACAGATTTGTGACCGGAAAACTTATCCCCCACCCCTTCTGACGGTCGCACAGTCGTCGGGCGCTACATGTCTCGCCATGGGCGTTCGACGATTGGCGTTTAGGAAACGCGACAGCAGAGGGAAAATCGCGTGCAGGAAACCTTAAACATCGACCGGATAGAAAGAACGCCGCCCTCAAGCGAGAGCGGCGTCCATTCGATCCATTCGATCCACAATAGACGCGCCAACCAGTCGGCCGGCCACGCGCGACGTCGGTCGTCCGGATCAGCGTTTGGAGAACTGGAAGCTCCGGCGGGCCTTCTTGCGACCGTACTTCTTGCGCTCGACAACGCGGCTGTCGCGCGTCAGGAACCCGCCCTTTTTCAAAACGCCGCGAAGATCAGGTTCATAAAAGGTGAGCGCGCGCGCGATACCGTGGCGCACGGCGCCGGCCTGACCGGACGGACCCGAACCCGAAACCGTGCAAACAACATCGAACTGATCCTTGCGGTCGGCGGCGACGAGCGGTTGCTTGATGATCATCTGCAACACGGCGCGGCCGAAATAGGCGGCGTGATCCTTGTCGTTCACCGTGATTTTGCCATGGCCCGGCTTGATCCAGACGCGCGCAACGGCGGTCTTTCGCTTGCCAGTGGCGTAGGAACGCCCCTGGGCGTCGATCTTCGGTTCACGCGGCGCTGCGGGCTCAGCGGCGATCATGCCGGCTTCGACGGCGACGTCTTTGAGGCCCTCAAACGAAGTGGTGCTCATCGTTTAGGCGTCCTTCTTGTTTTTCGGATTCATCGAGCCGACGTCAAGCGTCTCCGGCGTCTGAGCCGCGTGCGGGTGTTCCGCGCCGGCATAGACGCGCAGATGAGTCATCTGCGACCGCGCAAGCGGGCTGTCCTTGGGCATCATCCGCTCGACCGCCTTCATGACGACGCGCTCCGGGTGGCGGCCATCGAGGATTTCCTCCATCCGACGTTCCTTGATTCCGCCGGGAAAGCCGGTGTGCCAGAAAAACTTCTTCTGATGGCGCTTGCGGCCCGTGAAGACGACTTTCTCGGCGTTGACGACGACAACATGGTCGCCGCAATCGACGTGCGGGGTGTACATCGGCTTGTGCTTGCCGCGCAGACGCATGGCAACGATCGAGGCAAGCCGGCCAACGACGAGGCCCTCC
>CAZSBU010000011.1:0-25560 GCA_964605055.1 uncultured Caulobacterales bacterium
TGGGTGTAGGAAAATTGAGAGGAGCTGTCCTTAGTACGAGAGGACCGGGATGGACACACCTCTGGTGGACCAGTCGTCATGCCAATGGCGCAGCTGGGTAGCTATGTGTTGAAGGGATAACCGCTGAAAGCATCTAAGTGGGAAACCCGCCTCAAAACAAGAATTCCCTTGAGAGCCGTAGAAGACCACTACGTTGATAGGCCGGGTGTGGAAGCGCAGTAATGTGTGAAGCTTACCGGTACTAATTGCTCGATTGGCTTGATCGTCCTCATGCTGACTTGTTAGCGTGAGGTCGCTTTGCTTATGCGCGGCGAACGGTTCGTTCTCGGATCGTCACCGCGTTAGCGTTAGATTGAATTTTGAACTCTCGCATTCTGTCATCTTTGCCGGCCCGGTGGTTTTAGCGGGGAGCCTCCACCCGATCCCATCTCGAACTCGGTCGTTAAAGTCCCCAGCGCCGATGGTACTACGTCTTAAGGCGTGGGAGAGTAGGTCGCCGCCAGGCCAGCCAAGCTGACAGTCCCTTTATTCCGATACCAATCAATGAAACATCATTTTGTTTCGCGCCGTTGCGGCGTCCCAAAAACTTGTCTATCTGGCAGGATGGTAGGGCGCTTCTGCGGCGCGTTTCGATTCTCCGGGGCAAGGTTACTTTATGCGCATCTGTGGCGGTCACCTGAACTTCGGTGCGCTGCGCCGGATGGCGACTTCAGGCTTGATCGCGGCAATGTCTGTGAGCTGCGCGCAGGAAGCCGCTGAAAACGCCGACTCAGTCGCAACTCCTCCGCCCCCCGTCTATGACGTAGAGGCTTCAAACATTGATATCTGGCTAGAGACGATGGAGGTCAGCAGTCGAGAGCTCTACGCCGCGCGTGAGGCTGTTATCGCCACCATCGCCGTCAGAGAGGGCGAAGCTATTGGCGATATCGGCGCCGGGACGGGTTTGTATTCGATGCTCTTCGCCGCCAAAACTGGCGCAAATGGCGTTGTATACGCGGTTGATATCGAGCCTCGTTTTCTCAAGCTCATCAACCAACGTTCTGCGGATACGGATCTGCGCAATGTCGTGGCGGTGCTGGGGCGCGAGGATGATATTACGCTTCCCCGCGCATCGATCGATATGGCGTTCGTCGCCGACACCTATCACTATTTCAGCGATCCCGGCTCGATAATGGCGTCCATTCACGAAGCGCTCCGTCCCGGCGGCCGCCTCGTGCTCCTCGACTACAATCTTGAGCCTTCGGCGCCGAAACGTCCTGACCTCGAACACGTTCGCGCTGGTAAGGCGGAAACGATTGCGGAGATCGAATCGTTTGGCTTTGAAGTTGATTCCGAACCAGTCGTTCCAGGGCTTTCCGAAATCTACATGGTCATCCTGAAACGCATTGAGCGCGCCGATAATTCACAGTAATCGTCGCTCGCAAGCGCTACCACGGTCGTTCGGCCTTTTTCAGGTTGGCGCGGAATAACATGGCGGATGGGGTGGGATTCGAACCCACGGAACGCTTGCACGCTCGCCGGTTTTCAAGACCGGTGCCTTCAACCACTCGGCCACCCATCCTGCGCGTCGATGTACGGTCAGCGCGTGAAAATAACAAGCGTTAACCAATCTTTAAATCGCGCGTCTGATTACCGACGATAGTAAAATACTGGCCAGCAAATCGCGATTGCGGAATGATATGTCAATTCTCCGACAGCGGAGCATCAAGATGCGGATCGGCGCGTTCCGAATGCTTCGAACAGTGGCGATCTTATGTTGTGTAGCAGCGCTCGGAGCCTGCGCGACACGTACAGACCCTCCAACACGCGGCGTCAGTCCACATTACAAAATTGGTGCGCCGTACAAGGTCAATGGACGCACTTATACGCCGAAAGCGGAGCCAGATTACGAGGCCGTTGGCGTGGCGTCTTGGTATGGGTCTCAGTTTCACGGCAAGCCTACCGCCAATGGCGAAAAGTTCGATCGGAACCTTTTGTCGGCCGCTCACACAACGCTTCCGTTGCCGTCCTTGTTGGAGGTTCGAAATCTAGAAAATGGAAGGCGCGTTATCGTCCGCCTTAATGATCGTGGACCATTCGTCGATGATCGCCTGATTGATCTGTCCGAGGCCGCAGCGAAAGAACTTGGTTTCCGCGAGCAAGGTCTGGCTCGCGTTCGGGTTCGATACATTGGGCCGGCAGATCTACGCCAAGCCGCCGCGCAACCTAAAACCGCGCGAGCGGCTGACGGCCGCCAGACTGGCAGCAACTGTCCGCCGACGGCATACGCCAACAATACTGACGATGTGGCGCAATTGATCGAGCGACATACTGCACAGCCAGAAACTATCGAGCGCTGGATTGAACTTGCGCTGTTTGACGCCGATGATGCGATTGGTTCACTGCCTGCGATTGAAGCAAATCTGGGTCCGGCAGTTATTGTTTCGGCCCACGCGCATGGGATCGCGTCGTATAGCCTGAGAATTGGTCCCTTTATGTCGGAGGCTGAGGCATTGAATGCGTTGGCGGCTTCGCTCAATTCCGGATATCCCGGCGCAAAATTACTTATTGGGCATTCAGATGCAGTAGCGCAGTGCGTGGGCGTTGCGCCGACATTGGAGAGCGCGTGTTGAAATGTGGCAGGGACGGCGCTACCCAGTTTTAACAGCGAGGTGATTGGCATGTCAAAAAGACTGGCATTTCCGAGTGCGGGCGCATTTTCGCGATTTTTTGCATGTTTGGCTCTGCTGATCGCGGCTAGCACCAGCGCGGTGCGTGCAGAAATTGAGACGCCGGCAAATTTTGCTCTGATTATGGATCACGCAACCGGCGCGGTGCTTTACGAGAAAAACGCTGACGTCGCCACGGCCCCTGCTTCGATGAGCAAGTTGATGACCATCGCGATGGTCTTCGATCGATTGAAGAAAGGGCAGTTGAAACTGACAGATGAGTTTTCCGTATCGGAAAAGGCCTGGCGGACGCAGGGATCCAAGATGTGGGTCCGGGTCGATACAAAGATCAAAGTTGAAGACCTGCTACGCGGGGTGATCGTTCAGTCCGGCAATGATGCTTGCGTTGTCATCGCTGAAAACATTTCGGGGACGGAGGAAGCGTTCGCGGAGTTGATGAACCGGCAAGCGCGCGAGTGGGGCTTAACGAACTCGAATTTTGTAAACGCATCTGGGTGGCCCGATCCTAACCACAAGATGAGCATGCGTGATCTCGCAACGCTCTCGCGACGCATCGTTATGGAGCATCCCGATCTTTATGAGATGTTCGCAGAGCGCTCGTTTACTTGGGAGAAAATCAAGCAACCGAACCGCAATCCGTTGTTTGATCTCGTGCCGAATGCGGACGGCCTGAAAACAGGGCACACTGAAGAAGCTGGCTACGGGCTAGTCGGGACCGCGATAGCCGACGGTCAGCGGCGCTACATCGTCGTGAACGGCCTTTCGTCAGAAAAAGAACGCGCAACCGAGAGTGCGCGACTGATGCGGATCGCGTTCAACGATTTTACAAGTAAGACGCTTTTCAGTGAAGGAGCGGTAGTCGGGGAGGCGGAGGTTTTCGCAGGTGCGGCCCAAAGAGTTCAGTTGGTTACGGCGGAACCAATATCTTTGTTGATTCACAGGTCTTCGGCCGAAACGCTAAGGGCGCGGCTAGTCTATCAGGGGCCAGTTGAAGCGCCCGTAAAGGCTGGTCAGCAGATCGGCGTGTTGAAAGTTGACGCAGGCTCGGTCGATGCACGCGAGTATCCGCTGTTCGCTGCAACCGCAGTGAAGGAAGCTGGACCGGTCGGCCGGCTTTCCATTGCAGCCAGAAAAATACTCTTCAAGTCGCCAGCGCCGGAAGCTAATGCCGCCGAAAGCGTAGCCGTCAGCGAGGCTGACGAAGCTTCTGCGCCGATCCGATAATGCCTACGCGCGGGCTCTTCGTTACTTTTGAGGGTGGCGATGGAAGCGGAAAATCGACCCAGATAGAATTGCTGGCGGAAACTCTTGTCGCTGAGGGACGTCGCGTGATTTCAACGCGCGAACCGGGCGGGGCGCCTGCGGCAGAATCAATCAGAGACTTGATGGTCAAGGGTAATATTGATGCGTGGTCGCCAATATCTGAAGCTTTAATGATGTTTGCGGCGCGCGCTGAGCACCTCGATAAAGTTATTAACCCGGCTCGCGATAGCGGCGTCATCGTATTGTGCGATCGCTTCTCTGACTCGACGATGGCGTATCAAGGAATTGCGGGCGGCGTTGGGCGCCCAGCGATTGAGTCGCTGAACTCGATGGTCGTTGGCGATCACGGGCCTACCCTTACGTTTGTTCTTGATATTGACCCGATTGAGGGGCTTCGGCGCGCGCGTTCGCGTGCGAATAGCGATAACCGCTTTGAAAGCAAAGGTATTGCTTATCACACAGCAGTCCGAGAGGCGTTTCAATCTATCGCTTTGACTAATCCTGGACGATGCATATTGATCGATGCAGCCCAACCGGTAACCGAGGTTCGAGAGATTATCGTAGCAACGGTTCAAAGGCGACTGGCGGAGTCGGAAGATCGTGGAAGCTGAAGCAACATCGCCGTTGCCGCAGGAGCGACCTAACTTTCTGGGATCGGCTAATCTCGAAAGCGACCTTTCTGAGCTTGTTGAAAACGAAAAGATCGCTGGCGGTTGGATAATTGACGGCCCGGAGGGGATTGGAAAAACGACGCTAGCGTTTCGTCTTGCAAGGTCAATTCTATCGCCTCCCGACGATCGCAAGGGCGGGCTCGCCGTCAATGAGCAGTCGCTCGTGTTCAAGCTGATTGCCGGTAATGCGCACCCGGATCTGCGATTTGCTGCCCGACGAGAGAAAAAGACAGGGAAGGGGCGCAGTGCCGATATTATTGTCGATACTATTCATGACGCAGTGTTGGGTCTGCTTCAATTGACCCCCGCGATGAGTGACCGGCGCATCGTGATAATCGATGAAGCGGACGCAATGAATAAAAGCGCAGCGAATGCGTTGCTGAAGATACTCGAAGAGCCGCCAGCGAAGTCAGTGCTGCTGCTTACGTCGAAAACTCCCGCAGCTATGCCGTCCACAATCAGATCCCGCTGTAGACGTATTCGCTTGGCGCCGAGACCGCTCGAAGAGATCAAGCTTTTTTTGGCGGAGGAACGCCCTGAGGTCGGAGGCGATGCCGCGGATGCCGTCGCTCTGGCGGCGCGCGGTCGACCGGGGCGCGCGGCTATTCTAGCGTCGAATAGCGGCGCAAGCGCGGTAGAGCACGTACGTGAATTTTTCGAACGCGCCAACGAAGGACTTTCGTTAAAAGCATCAAAGGTTTTAATTGCGCCTCAGGACGATGAGGTGTGGGAGTTTATTGTCGAACTTCTCTTGGAGCAGCTCGCAGAAAGGATTACGGGATTGGCTAGCATGCCAAGGCTCAGAGCCGAGGAAGTACGGTCCCAGCTTGCAATTTTTGATGAAGCAGAGCGTCTGTTGCGACGCGGGATAGCACTAAATCTAGACCGCGTGCAGATATTACTCGGCGTGGCGCGCGCCATCTACCGTACCCGTAGCGCCGCCGCAGCGTATAACCGATGACCGAAGTCCTTATCGATAGCCATGTCAATCTTCATTCTGAGCAATTTTCGGGAGAACTGGATAATTTGATCCAGCGCGCAAGGCAGGTCGGCGTCACGCGTATGCTGACGATTTCTGATAAATTACAGTCAACGGACGAAATCAGGAAGATCGTCGCGCAATATGATGGACTTTGGAGATCGGTGGGGGCGCATCCGCATTACGCAACTGACCATGCATCGATTTCCACGGGCGATATTGTTTCACTGACAGCCCATTCTGATGTCATCGGCATCGGCGAATGTGGTCTTGATTTTTACTACAATCACTCGGCGCGAAAAGATCAGGAACGATTGTTTGCGGCCCACATAGAAGCGTCGCAGGAGACCGGACTGCCGCTCATTGTGCATACGCGGGATGCAGACGTTGAGATGCAAGCAACTATTACGCGGGCGATGTCGAAGATCCGATTTCCATTCCTTTTGCACTGCTACACTGGTGGCGCCAAACTTGCTGAGGCAGCTATTGAGATGGGCGGATATCTCTCTTTTTCCGGGATAGTCACTTTTAAAAATGCGGACCAGGTGAGGGCTGTCGCGCGGGATACGCCCATGGATCGTATGCTGATCGAAACGGATTGTCCGTATCTGGCGCCGATCCCACATCGCGGCAGACGGAATGAACCTGCGTTTTTACCCTTCGTTGCTCACAAGCTTGCAGAGCTTCACGACGTGGCCGTTTCAGAAATTGCCCGAACGACAACGGAAAATTTCTTTCGATTGTTTGCTCGAGCGCAAAACGACCCTGATTTTAGCCGTGGCCAGACCACCTTAGAGAATGCACCTTCGAGATCGTCTAATGAATGGCGATGATCGAATATTGCGTGCGACAATTTTAGGCTGTGGTTCCTCTGGCGGCGTTCCGCGTCCTGGCGGCCCCGATGGATCCGGCGATTGGGGTAAGTGCGACCCCGAAGAGCCGCGAAATCATCGCACGAGATGTTCGCTGCTCATCGAACGCGCGAATCCGCTGGGTGAATTTCCGCGAAAAAACGTGACATCGGTATTGGTCGATACGTCGCCCGATTTTCGTCAGCAGGCGCTGCGATCGCGTTGTGTGCGCTTCGACGCCGTTCTGTTTAGCCACAATCATGCGGATCAAACGCACGGAATCGATGATTTGCGCGCATTTGTGCAAGCGGGTCGGCAACGAATTCCTGCCTATATAGACGCCCGCACCGGCGGTGAAATTGTTGCGAGATTTGCCTATTGCTTCAATCAGCGATCGGGCAGTCCGTATCCGCCGCTTTTCGACCTAAAGACAATGCCGGATTACGGCGTTGGTTTTGGATTGGAGGGTCCATCGGGGCCGATACCCGCAATGGCATTCTTGCAGGGACATGGAGGCGTAGACTCTCTAGGATTTCGATTTGGTCCAATCGCTTACTCGAGCGACGTGGTGTCTTTGCCGGAACAGAGTTTCGAACTGCTAACGGGCATCGAGGTATGGATAGTGGATGCGCTTCAATTGACGCCGCACCAAACGCATGCCCACCTCGACCTTACGCTAGATTGGATCGGTCGAGTTCGCCCTAAGCGGGCGATACTCACTAATCTGCATATATCGATGGATTATGCGCAGCTGAAAGCTCAACTGCCAGACGGCGTTGAACCCGCCTATGATGGCATGGTCGTCGAAGTAAAATTCTAGATCCGGCGCCGTACAGCCAGAGCACCAAAAGCAGAATTTGCGACAATATAAATTGTGCGACAATTTGGGGATTGAGGCGGTGGTTTGTGACTGCACCTTGCGCCTGCGAAAGCGACCATCCTGCCGATCATAAACACTACCGCGATGCCCGCTTACCCGGCTTGTAGTCTGCTGACGCCTCAGCAAGAACCCGCTCAAGTGTCATTGGTGGCGCGCGAAACTCTTCGGCCGCAAAAATCGGGGCTTGATCAGCATAGTGCGGCGAGCTGCTGTCCAGCGTCGCTGAGCCGAACTGGTGGATCGTGCTAATGGATACCTCGCCATTTTGATTCCAGTCAGCATAAAGAACGTAGGTGTCGCCGCCGCTTGCTCTTAAAGCCCCTTCGGCAATTTCGCCAACTGTGTAAATTGCCCGAAGTGTGTCTGGGCCACCATTTACAGGCAAGTCGACGTTCCCTCGGCGCAGGCGGTTAACATCGCCCCAGGGAGGGTCGAGTCGACCAAATCCGGCTTGGAGCTCGTTTACAGTATCAACGAGTGCTGTGCGCATCGCCGCGAATTCAGGCGGGCTGTCTTGATAGATCCTGCCGAAGACTTTTGTCCCCCACGTGACGGCCAACGGAGCAGCACGGTTGTCCACATTAGTGGAACCATCCCATGTCTCCAATAACTCGATCGCCTGAGAAAGTGAGGCGTCTTGACGAACCTCTGGGGCGTCGATCAGCGTTTGAATGGCCCGCCTCAGCGGCGAGCTTTCGGCATATTTGTGATCGAATTTATACGCGACAAAATCTTCAGAGGTGATTGACGGATTAGAGCCAAACAACTGTTGCAGTCGAATGCCCCTGTTCGTAATAGCCTGATCAATGCCGTATTCGCTTGGAAATTCTTCCGTACGCGGGGCGTCTGAAGAGGCAGTCGCCTCGAACGGGGAATTGTTAGCGTTCACAACGTAGCCAGATGGAGGCTTGACAACATTTGGAGTGGATCCGAAAGGCCGGACGCCCTTCCATACGAGGTCGCTGCGATCGCCCGGTTGGACTTGTGACCAATCCCTCCCCGATTGGCGAATTGGTATCGCACCGTTGTAAAAATAGGCGATTGTCCCCTCCCCATCCGCATAGATAACGTTAAAGCTTGGTATTGCCTGCATCTCCATCGCGGTTCGCCATTGATTAAAGTTTCGTGCCTTGTTCATCATTCGCCACTGTTCGATAGCGCGGATTTCTCCATCGCCTGCAAATGAGACGGCAACAACACCGTTCGGCGTGACAAATGCTGGACCGTGTACGGAGCGTAAGATGGGTTTCGTTACCGGCAGGCTGAACGGCCCTGCCAACTTTACGCGAAACTTGGCTTTTGAAATGGCGAAAGGTCGCCATTCGCCGTCAAACTTGTAAAGTTTGGGATTTTTATTGTTATCGACGTCGAGCGCGAAAACGTCAACGAGGTCAGGCTTATTGACGGTAAACGCCCAGCCGAGGTCGGGGCTGGCGCCGTGCAGGATCAGCGGAGAACCGGGAAACAGGCTCCCGATCATGTCCCATCCTTCGTCACTTTTGAGTCGAGCCTCGTACCAAGCGACGGGCCCCTCGAAGGGTTGGTGCGAATTCACCATCAAGCGGGTATGCCCGTCCGCAGACCGCTGCGGCGCTACCGCCATCGCGTTGGATCCGATCGCGAAGCCAGGATCCTTTTTCAGGTATGCATTGATGGATTGTGCGATCTCCGACGCCATCGGGTCATTTTTTTCGAACAGTGCGCCCAAGGTTGCCTCAAGCCCATAAAAGAACGGGGTCCTTGCTGCAAATCCTGCCACGACGTCCAGTTCAGTGATTGGCGGCACGCCAGCAGTGCATCGAGATTGGTCTTCAGCGCACCAAAGATTCATGCCAGCGGCGTAGCCCGAGAGGATCGACTTCGTTTCGGCGGAGATGGCGCTAGCGTATTTGACACGAATAGCGTCGTTAGCTCCCATAGCGGCAATGAGATAGTCCGTTACAGCCGCCGAGCGTCCTCGATAACGCGCGAGATCTCCCCGCGAAAACAGGAGAACTTCCTCAATCGTCTTCCAGTCGTCTTCCGCGTGCGCGTATCCGAGCCCAAAAGCGACATCAGCGTCTCGCGCTCCATAAATGTGTGGCACGCCGAATGCGTCACGGATTATTCGCGCATCAAACGACGCGGCTGCTGCAATTGCGGCGCTGGGGTCGAAAGGCCTATGCCTGAATTCGATTAGTAGAAATGTTCCTGCAAGGAGAGCAACCCACAGCAGTACCCCGATCGCCAGCAATACGCGCCGCCATTTAATGGCCATTTCCCCCGCTCCCCGATGCACGATTTCTTTTTTCCGACATATAAAACCTATATCACATCAGGCCAACGATTAGGGCGTTTCGCGTCAGGGAGAGAAAATGCAAAAATTAAGGGGATACGCGGGATTTTTGGCGGGCCTTGCGAGTGTAAGTTTTGCGACAGTGGGAGCCCAGGTCATTGACCCTGAAACTTACTTTAGCGAGGCGCGCCAAGCTATCGAAGCTCGAAAAGAGGTGAAACCGATTACCCGATCTGCTCGTAACGTCATCCTGTTCGTGGGTGACGGTATGGACGTGACGACGGTAACGGCTACCCGCATATTCGACGGACAAAGCCGTGGCGAGCCGGGCGAAGAAAACATCCTCTCTTTCGAAGCTTTCCCCCATGTCGCGCTAAGCAAAACCTACACGACAAACGCGCAGACGTCGGATTCGGCCGGCACCATGACGGCGATGGTTACGGGCGTGAAGACGAAATCTGGCGTTATTTCGCTCACCGACGCAGCCGATTTCAATGTTTGCGCGGGCAGCGAGACGGCTCGAATTTCAACCCTTGGCGAGCGCGCCAAATTGGCAGGCCTTTCGGTCGGCGTCGTGACGACAACCCGATTGACGCACGCGACGCCCGCAGCCATTTTTTCGCATTCGCCAAATCGGAACTGGGAAAGAGACACTAACCTGACAGAAGAAGCGCTTGCAGGTGGATGCGTGGACATTGGTCGGCAATTGATCGAGTTCTCTGCTGGCGAGGGGGTCGATCTCGCCCTCGGCGGTGGACGGAGCAACTTCCTAACGATCGACGACGTTGATCCGGAATACCCTGCGCAAAAGGGTGGGCGACGGGACGGTCGAAATCTCGCCGAAGAATGGGCGTCACGTTCGCCAATGCACCGATATGTCTGGTCAAAGACGGAATTCGACGCCATCAAGCCCAAATCCGGCGCTAAAGTTCTTGGGCTCTTTGAGCCTTCCCATATGCAGTATGAAGCTGACCGCGCCACTGACACGGCTGGTGAGCCTTCGTTAGCAGAAATGACAGCAAAGGCGATCGAGCTGCTCTCGGAAAATCGAGAGGGATACTTTCTCATGGTTGAGGGCGGCCGCATTGACCACGCACACCATGGCGGCAACGCTGCCCGAGCACTTAGGGATACACAGGCCTTCGCGGAAGCGGTCCGAGTCGCCAGCGACATGACAAACGAGAAGGAAACATTAATCGTCGTTACAGCCGATCACGGACACACACTCTCTCTGCAAGGCTATCCGGCTAAGGGCACGCCCATTTTGGGCCTCGCCACGGCAACTTACGGCGAAGGAGACGAACTTCCGGAAGACGGATTTGCGCGGGCGGGTGACAAAAAACGTTACACGACACTGAACTACGCGAATGGACCGGGTTCGATCTTGTACGGAGAAAAAGCCGACGACGGCGGTCGGATCGAGCCAACTGCTGAAGCGGTTGCGGACATCAATTATCGCCAGCAGGCCGCAATCCCCTCACCTTCAGAGACGCATGGCGGTCAAGATGTGGCGATCTACGCGCGAGGACCTCACGCCTATCTGTTTGATGGTGTTGTCGAGCAGAACTACATTTTCCATGTCATGGACGGCGCGTTGCGTCTCGAGCGCAAGATTAACGGTACGCGTTAGCGTACAAGCGAAAAGCGCTGGCGCGTATTCGTTTCACGCTTTTCGCTCAGTTGCAGTGATCAGACAGGTTAATCGACTGCGTCGAGCCAACCCCATTTGTCTTCGGTCTCGCCAGTAAACAACCCGAAAAACGCCTGTTGAATTGCATCAGTAACCGGCCTTTTCCCCGTGCCGACAGCAATGCGGTCAACTGAGCGAACCGGGGTGATTTCCGCCGCCGTTCCCGTCAGGAAGATTTCATCGGCAGCGTAGAGCATTTCGCGAGGCATCGGCATTTCAACGACGTCATAGCCAAGGTCACGAGCGAGAGTCATTACTGCATCGCGAGTAATGCCGGATAGGATTGAAGAGGCCGCTGGCGGTGTAATCAAGCGACCGTTCATTACAACAAAAAGATTTTCGCCAGCGCCCTCGCTAACGGTGCCATCATGGGCAAGACCTATGCCTTCAGCAAAACCTCGATCTTTCGCTTCCATACTGATGAGGCGGCTGGAGAGATAGTTTCCTGCAGCCTTTACGCCTGCCGGAACAGTTCCGGGCGCGAGGCGGCGCCAGCTTGAAATGCAAACGTCAATGCCATTTTTCAAACCATCTTCGCCAAGATATGCGCCCCAGGGAAACGCGGCGATGATAAAATCGGTTTTGCAAGCTTGTGATGACGGCCCCATCTCGCCGTAACCTAGAAATGCAAGCGGCCTGATATAAGCCGCCTTGAGATTATTTTTCTTGAGGACCTCTTTGCAGGCAGCCATCAGTTCGATGACTGAGTATTTGAGGTTGATCTTGTAGACCTTCGAGGAGAAAGCCAGTCGTTCGAAATGCTCACGATTACGGAAAATGGCCGACCCTAAGTGAGCCGTGTCGTAAGCGCGCATTCCTTCGAAAACGCCTGTGCCGTAGTGAAGGGCATGCGTCATCACATGCGTTGTCGCGTCCTTCCAACGAACAAATTCGCCGTCGCGCCAGATGAACTCAGCTTCATGGATGGGCATGTTTTATCTTTCAAATAAGAGTCCTGAAGGGAGAACCAATGGTCTAATGATTACGGACGCGTCAATCAATTGCGGTGCTGCTGCGTCGAGCAGCATAGCCGGTCGAGAAAAGTGAAGCCAAATGAACGTGAAATCAAACCCTTCCCCTGGCCGCGGTTCGGCAGCAGGTATTCTGGCGCTGCTTGATCTGATGAAAGCGCTTCGCGCGCCGCTGACGGGGTGCCCATGGGATCTTGAGCAGTCGTTTTCCACGATTGCCCCTTACACCATTGAGGAAGCTTACGAGATTGCCGACGCCATACAGCGCGAGGATATGAGCGATCTAAAGCTCGAACTAGGCGACCTCCTATTTCAGGTTGTATTCCACTCGCAAATGGCGGACGAGGCCGGTCATTTCAATTTTTCAGATGTCGCCGACGGCATCGTCGAAAAAATGCGAAGGCGCCACCCGCATGTATTCGGCGACGCGGTTGCGCGAACGTACGAAGATCAAACTGCTGAGTGGGAAACATATAAAGCCGCAGAACGGTCCGCGCGCGGCGCGACAGGTATTTTAGACGATGTCCCAGTAGGTCTGCCGGGCTTGGCCCGGGCTATTAAGCTGCAAAAACGCGCGGCTTCGGTTGGTTTCGATTGGCCAGATCCACGTTCCGTCATCGAGAAGATCGCAGAGGAAGCTGCAGAGTTAGCACAAGTCGTAAAGGCGGATGATCGCTCAGAGATCGAAGATGAATTTGGAGACTTGCTCTTTGCGTTAGCTAATCTGGCTCGTCATTTGAAGATCGATCCCGATCACGCGCTACGCTGCACAAACCAAAAATTCATTCGACGTTTTGGCTATATCGAGACGCGGCTGCGTGAACAGGGTCGCTCGCTTCTCGATGCCTCGTTAGCAGAAATGGAATCTCTCTGGAGCGAAGCGAAGACAGTCGAACGCACTACAATTACTGAATAGAAATCCGGCTAGCTCAATATTCCTAGCCGTCTTTCAATGTGAAAACCAAAGATGCTGGTTTCAACACTACACTTAAAACCAGAACGACTTGTTCAATCTCTGCAGGACCAGAGGAGTATTTGTTTTCTTCATCGTCACAGTCCAATTCAAAGGCCGGCCGACAAATGCTTCTGCGCGTTGTTCCTCGATTAAATAGCCCTCACATTCGACGCGAAGCCAGAGGTCGGTCGACTGAGAGCGCGCAGGCACGCCTGCCTTAATGAAAATGCTATCGCCGCGCATGGTCATCGCCCCGCCAGCCGTTCGAAACAAATTGAACGTGGCGCCCGTTTCCTTGTTATGCAATCGGCCGCGAAGCACGCCGCGCTTGATCATATTCTCCACGTCCTGCGGTAAGCCGCCGGGAAATACGATCGAAATTTCCACATCGTAACGCGCCTCGGCACGGGTTTGCGCCTGAACGAGTTCAACCCCTGAGCGAACTGAGCGCCCGGTAAGGTTTACATCCATTGTCCCTTGCATCGCGCTGGCCGACTGCACTTGGAACGTCGCGGGTAAAAGTTCAGGAAAATTTTCGTCGCCTGCAGATTGAATTCCGCCAACTAAGTCGGCAGGGACGGCAGTCATCATGACGGCAAGCAGGCCGAAACCCTGCGCAAAAGCTCCTTGCCGCGTTATTGGTTGAAAATAGAAAATTGATCCCGCGCCAAGGGCGACAAGTCCGGCGACTACCATCCAAAGCGGCGGATTTCCAAAGCCTAACAGGCTGCTCAGCGCTGCAGCCCAATGGTTGACCGTATAAATGGCGGAAGTTTCGCCTTTTTGCTGGTAGTCAGTAATCAGGGCCGCGATGATCCCCACGGAACCTGAAACGGCTAACCCAGCAATATCGATGGCCCCAAAATCTCCCGGCGATTTATCGCCCCGCTTAAGCCCATAAGGCATCACCCGCTCCCCAAATTCAGAACCGCCAATCCATTCCCATGACCAAGATAACCAAACCAAGACGCATTCGAAAGGGGTTAACTTGCAACACTGTTCTTCCCAGCGGCTACGTCCGGTAGAGGTCGCGCTCTTCCGAAATCAACATCGAATAGGTGCTCAAGGCTGGTTTTTGGCAGCCCGGCCTTCAAATAGTCGTAGGGGGTTACGTTCATCGCCTTTATAATAGCTCGCTCAATAGCCAATCCGGAGTCGGGCGCAGTACTTGGCGGAGCCGGGGTCAAATCAAGATCAATCACATTGATGCAACCGAGATCCTGTTCGAACGCGCCGATTGACGCGAGTCCGCCGCCACAGGCCCAACCGAGGACTATGCGGTTTACGCCTTCGTGAGCGACAATAAGCGCCCGCCGCCAATTATCCCCGGCGATCAACAGATTAAGCGCGGCGACGATCCTCAACTCTGCTGACGCGAAATTTTCACCGTCCGGCATGAACTTGGCGTCAGGCTCGTCCGCAGCATCGAAAGCGAAAGCTAACCTAGCGGCCAGTTCTTCTCTTGAAGCAGCACGGAGCCATCCACTCTTCAGCTCTTCAAGTCCAGCGACGGACCTCATAGCTGGCGCATTGTAACGTCCCGACAGCACTATCGAGGCTGTCTCGATTGTTCGCGGAAGTCCGGAGTGAATAGCCAAGTCGAATTCGATACCAGATAGCGCCACGCGAGCGGCATCCGCTTGTGCGCGCCGATCGTCAGTCAAGCGCACAACGCGCGGATCGGTCAGTTCGGGCGAGAAATAGTCAACGTGACCGTGTCTCATAAGGTAGATGCGTCGTCGTCCGGCGCCATCCATTAGCGTGCCTCCCTGCGGTTCTCCCATTTCGATAGAACGCCTGAGCCTTCGGTGGAACCACATCACCTAGGTTTTTCAATCGGTGGGTGAATTTGGAAAGTCGCAACCAGAACTCAACGCTGGCAGTCTCGCCATCCCTCGAGTCGGGTGTTACTTTAACAGGTGCGTGGTGGTTGTGGGGAAATTCTGGCAATGAAGTTGCGCGGATTGCCGACGCTCGCGATCGTTTTTTCGACGATGGCGATCGCTTTTACAGTCAGTTTTAACGTCTGGGTTCGCATCGACCATGATGCGGCGGAGAGCCGGTTTGAGGCGATGGTGAGCGCAGGTCGAGCGCAACCCGCCGCCGTTTATGGCGCTCGGGCCATTGACCTGAAATCGAAGGGCGGCGCAACTTCTGAAGAATTGGCGCAACTTAAATCTCGCACGGCCGCTCAGATGGCGGCTTCTTCCAGATTCCTTGAGAGCGCGGAATTTTATCGCGACGCGCTGGCGTCCGACTGGGCCAGCAGTCTTCCGGCAAAAGAACGAGCCATGCTCGAAAATGAAATGGCGCGCGCAAGGATCGCGGCGAAAGATCTTGTCCCGGCGTTAGAAATCTTTTCCGAGTTCCTTGATCTCGCTGGCGACGCGGCCTCGGAGTATGACGCGATGGCCGACGAGACGTTGCCCACTTTTTATACCTCTGCCGTGGACCGCGCAGCCACGCTGTTTACAGAGGCGGTCAAATCGTCTGGCTCGCCAGAGCAAATCCGCGGAACGACGGATGTGCGACTGTTAGCGGCGCAGCAGATGACGGCGCTCGGCGCCTTTTACAGTATGCGTCCTGACGCTGCGCATGCCGCCGCAGCGTTGCTGTCTACGGCCCATAGCATACGATCAGAGATCTTTGGAGCCGACCATCGCGAAACGGTTCAAATCGCACTGCTTCTCGGGCCAGTCTTGGAAAGGCTAGGACGGCTTGAAGACGCAGAAAAGCTCTATCTTGCAGCTTTTCACGCTCAGGAAAAAGCTCGGGGAGCCAACAGTCCCGATCTTAGCCTGTACATTCGGCTCCTTGCCGGCATTTACGAGGCGCAGGGGCGCAATACAGAAGCCCAGGCGCTCTACGAGCATATGCGCGCCCTATTCCGAGACGCGTTCGGCGCGCAGCGATATCCTGCGAACCGTGCGCGCAATCGTACGCTGGACATTGATCGACCAGTTTCTCAGTATTTTCGTCTACCGTCAGATTATGCTCCGGCAGATCTCGTGGCCGCAGCCCGCTTCTCCATACCGCTATCCAAAAGCGCCGACATTGAGGAAATGAAACTACGCCTCGCCGCTGATGCGGACCGCGACCAAGTTGAAGAAAGTCTTCCGGCGCGGTTGGCCCAACTTGTGACCTTGTGCCGTGCCGAAACTGGCGAAAGACTAACGCTTCGTTCCGGATACCGCTCTTACCAAACCCAGCAAGATCTTTACGCGCGTGAGGGAAAGTTGGGCCTCGTGACGCCGGCCGGAATGTCTGAACATCAACTTGGATTGGCTGCGGATATCGACGTAAACGGACGTTTCATGCGCCAGAGCGATAAGTCTTACTATTGCTTCGAAGAGAATGCATTCCGCTTCGGTTTTATATTATCGTACCCGCCAGGAAACGATTATCTGCCAGGCGTCGATGCTTTTGAGCCTTGGCACTGGCGATATGTGGGCGTGGAGACCGCACGGCTCTACCGAGAGGCGGGCCCCCAGCATAAACCACAGGAATTTCTGGCCGCCCTTCCATGCTATCAGGAGCGCGCGACCTCGGGTTATTTGGCGCCCATCGGCGAACGCGATCCTTGCCTTGAGGAATCGCCCCGACTGGCCGGCTTCGAGACCAATGCTAAATTGGCCGAAGAACAACCTCGCGCTCTGCCGGCTACCGTTTCAATACCTGCGAAGCCGGCCCGAAAATTGAACAACGGTAGCGCTGACGGCCCGCTCTGACAGCGAGCCGCAGGATTGATAGGCCAGATCGGCTCGCCTGTCAGTCTGACCAATCAGCGGACCGTGATGAGTGATCATTTTTCAAATTTGCCATATGCGAAGGCGCGCCTTGCGCTGATATCCGCACAATCGAACTCATTAGAACTCGCTCATTCGCTCCGGGGAGCGGGTTATGAAATCTGCTCCGATAACGCTCCTTCGCAGGGCATAATTCACCTGCTGATTGTAGACCTTCGGGTTTCACCGGAGGCGTTTACAATTGCAACGACGCACATGAAGGCGGTGCGCAAGTATGTAACCAATGGCGGACTAATTTTCATTGCTCCTACAAGCATCGCTCCCGAAGCCCGCGCTGGACTGGCGCGTCTTGGCGACATCCTAACCTGCCCGACGCCACAAACGCTGATTTCCGTAGTGTCTCAAAAATTGCGGGCTCGCGCCCTTGCTGAAGGAACGCTGCTCAAGGTACGCAGCCTTTGTCAATTCAATGCGCCAAAGACATTCTTGGACGCTTGCTGGCCATCTGAAATTGCCGAGCAACCTGAAATATTGCTCGCGGGAAGTCCCTCTCCAACAATTCTTGCGGCAGCAAGTGCGCTCCGTACGGCCGGGTATCGTTTCGAGTGCGTATTTTCGGCAGGGCAGGCTCTGCGCTCAGTATTAGCGAAAAAATTTGACGCCGCCGTTTTTGTTCCGAGTTCGGACCATGATCCGCTATTTGCGCTCTCAAGGCATTTATTGCGCAGCCGGAGGAGATCTTTGCCACCTGTTGTCTTTGTTGGTGATACCGATTGGGTAGTTAAACGTACCTATTCTGACGCGGTAAGCCTTGTTAATCTCGAATGCGAATTGGGGTATCGGGTTCAGAGAAGCGTTGGAGAAGCGAAGGCGCGTCAGACATTAGCAAAAATCCACTCAATGCGCCAATACTCAGCAGATTGGGGCGCAGACCGCGCTACTTACGGCCTGGCTTTTTGTGCAAATTATGCGAGGAGCCTTTTCAGGGTGTCTGACGTTCAAAAGACCGCAGTCTCGCTAATGGTGTTGAGGCTTCCTGCTAATTTAGCGATTTCCTCGGTGCCCGAAGTTACTCGAACGATTACGCGCTCGCTTCGCACAATAGACCTACCCTGCGCCATTTCGCCTGACACCGTTCTGGTTATAAGCCCAGGTCTGACTAATTCAGACGCGCACAAAGTGGCACGGCGGTTGGAACGCTTGTTGTCTAATAACGTTCGATATGGATCCGAGGCTCAATCTCCCGCATGCGCAGCAGCTACGCAAATTCCTGGAGAGCGATTTGAAGAAACTCTAGCGCAAGCGCTGCATGCAATCAGGAGTGCAAAGAAGCGTCCTACCGCTCATAGTTAGCCATGTATTTTATCAGCGCCGGAACCACTGGAGCAAGATTAAATGGTAGCAAGCCGCACATACCGCCAATCGCGGCTTCCCACCGCTAACATGTCGCTTCAGCCTGCCTTTTGCGCAATATCCCCAAGTATCTCGAGGATACGCCGGCAGCCCTTTAGACGAGATCGATCATCGGGCCAATTTTGCTGAAACACCAACCTTTGATCGGGCCGCAGCTTAATGTCGTAAGGCGAGTTCGAAATGAACGTGACAAGTCCCGCTGTGTTTGCAAAAGAGTCGTTTCGGAAGCTAAGGACCGCCCCTTTGGGGCCAGCGTCGATTTTCGAAACGCCAGCAGTCCGGCACAGCGCCTTAATACCGACCACTTGCAGCAAATGCTCAACTTCAGGCGGCGGATGTCCGAAGCGATCAACAAGTTCTGCAGCAAAACCCACGATGTCCTGTTCGTTGCTCAATTCGCCTAGACGACGATATAGCGCCATTCGGACATTTAGGTCTGCAACGTAATGTTCGGGGATTAAGACAGATGCACCGGTGTTGATCTGAGGCGACCAAGAATCTCCAGCCGGTGCGCCGCCGTCTTTAAGCTCGGCGACTGCTTCCTCCAGCATGTGCTGATAAAGCTCAACTCCGACGTCTTTAACGTGCCCGGATTGTTCTTCGCCCAAGAGATTTCCTGCGCCTCGGATGTCGAGGTCGTGGGATGCTAGAGTGAAGCCAGCGCCCAGCGTGTCCAGCGATTGCATGACCTTCAAGCGTCGCTCGGCACCGGGCGATAACGTCTTGCGCGGCGAAGTCGTAAGGTATGCGTAGGCACGGGTTTTGGAGCGGCCTACCCTGCCCCGGAGTTGATACAGCTGCGAAAGGCCAAAACTATCAGCTCGATGAATGATCATTGTATTTGCGGTTGGAATATCGAGGCCCGACTCAACAATGGTCGTGGAAACCAAAACGTCAAATTTACCCTCGTAAAATGCGTTCATGATGTCCTCAAGTTCCGTAGGCGGCATTTGTCCATGCGCAACCTTGAAGCGTACCTCCGGAACATTTTCCGTCAGAAACTCTGCAATGCCCTCGAGATCTGCGATCCGTGGCGCAACATAAAAACTTTGACCGCCTCGATAATGTTCGCGTAACAACGTTTCACGAGCAATCACCGGATCAAATTGTCCAACGGTTGTCCGGACCGCGAGACGATCTACAGGTGGCGTTGCGATCAATGAAAGATCGCGTATACCGCTCATTGCGAGCTGCAGCGTTCTCGGTATCGGCGTCGCTGTAAGCGTCAATACATGCGTGTCGGCGCGATATTCTTTGAGACGCTCTTTATGCTTGACGCCGAAATGTTGCTCTTCGTCGATAATTATCATGCCGAGATCGCGAAAAGTTATCGAGTTTGCGAGCAAAGCATGCGTTCCGACGATAACATCTACTTGGCCATCGGCTAATCCCGCACGATTCCTCGTAGCGTCAGCGTTTGAAATGAGCCGTGAAAGCATAGCTACGCGAACCGGAAATCCTTTGAGCCGTTCCGCAAAATTCTTGAAATGTTGGCGCGCAAGCAGGGTTGTTGGCGCTATCACCGCTACTTGGCGGCCAGTCATCGCAACGATAAAGGCGGCGCGAAGGGCGACTTCCGTTTTTCCAAAGCCGACATCGCCACATATTAGGCGATCCATTGGTCTCCCTTTTGCAAGATCATCGATCACGTCTGCAATCGCATTTTCCTGATCTTCAGTTTCCGTGTACGGAAAACGAGCGCAAAATTCCTCGTAAATGCCGTCTGGCGGAGACAATGCGTCAGCACCACGCATTTCCCTCTTCGCGGCGATTGCGATAAGTTGTTCTGCGAGCATCCGGATACGCTCGCGCATTCGGGCTTTGCGGCCCTGCCAACCGCCGCCACCAAGTCTGTCAAGGGCAGTCGATGGATCGTCAGATCCGAAACGCGAAAGTAGTTCGATATTTTCAACTGGCAGGAATAGTTTATCGCCGGCGGCGTATTCAAGCTGCAGGCAGTCGTGAGGCGCACCCTGCAAATTCAGTGTCTTCAAGCCAGCATAACGCCCGACGCCATGATCGGTATGAACGACAAGGTCTCCAACAAGGAGGCTTGATGCCTCGGCAAGGAAGTTATCTGCACGTTTCTTCCGTGTGCGACGGACAAGCCGGTCGCCTAAAATGTCCTGTTCGGATATGAAAGCAAAATCAGAGGTCTCGAAGCCCGTTTCTAATCCAAGGACTGCGATGCCAGCTTGCGACTTACCCTTTTCCGTGTCGCGCCAAGTCGGAAACACGGAAAGATCGCTCATGCCGTGATCTTCAAGCACTGATCGCATTCTGTCGGCTGAACCGCTGCTCCAGCAGCAAACAAGCGTCCGTTTCTTGTCCTGTGCGAGACTGCGGATGTGCAATTTGACGGCATCGAAGACATTTATAGTACCCGCCGCGCGCTCAGCGGCGAAAGTTCGCCCAATCCTCGCCCCGAAACTGAAAGACCGTTGCGACTGCGGGGCCGCGAAAGGGGAAAGCCGGAAGGTCGATCGAGCATTAAACGCTTCGCGCCACTCATCGGGCGAAAAATACAATGCCTCAGGCTTTAGCGGCCTGTAGGTCGGCGCGGCGAATTCAGAATTGCGTGATTTTGGAACTGCCGCATTATCGGCACGAGCAGAATAATAATCCGTAATCGCATTAAAGCGATCTCCGGCGGCTTCGTCAACGAGATGTTCAAGAAAAAACGCTGCCCCGCCGACAAAGTCAAAAAGGGTATCTAGGCGTTCATAGAAAAGCGGAAGCCAGTGCTCCATTCCGGCAAATTTCCGGCCGGCGCTTACAGCCTCATAAACCGGATCGTCAGCCGCTGCCCCGAACGACGACCGGAATTGAGAACGGAACCGTGCAATTGTCTCAGAAGTAAGCAATGCCTCCGTCGCTGCGGCAAGACTTACCTTGCGAAGTTGCTTTGTGGTGCGTTGCGTATCTGGGTCGAACGCCCTGATTGATTCGATTTGGTCGCCGAAGAAGTCGAGACGCAATGGCTCATCGGATCCCGGCGCATAGAGATCAATTAAACCGCCGCGCACAGCAAATTCGCCCGGTTCGCGAACCGTGCTTGCTCGCGAATATCCATTTCCAACGAGATAGGACGTCAGGGCATCCATGCCGACGGACTCACCTGGCGTTGCAGAAAAAACGGCCGACTCAATTATTTCTTTCGGTGGCGTACGCTGAATGGCGGCGTTGACCGTGGAGACAACGATAAGCGGGTCATTTTGTCGGCGACGCGCGAGAACGCCCAGCACGGCCATCCTTGCGGAGGTTGTAGCCGGCGAAGGAGACGCCCTGTCATAGGGCAGGCAATCCCATGCCGGATATTCAAGGCGAGGGATTTCTGGCGCGAAAAACTCCAGAGCCGCAGATACGTTGGCGGCGGCGCTGGCGTCGCGCGCGACGTGGACGATCAAGCCAGATCTTGCAGCGGCGGCTTCTGCGAGCGCCATTGCGGCCGCTCCGTCTGGCGCGTCATATACGGTGAGCGCGCCATCGTTCGCCCAAGCCTCACGCCGGCCGATTTTGGCAGTTCCAGATACAATGGTCATAAGGGTTCAGTTAGTCATTATGCTGGGCGGCGGTAACGATCGCTCTTTAGTGGTTAATTTCTGGACGCGATGTACGCTGCAATATTGAATTCCTGCAACCGTTGAAAAATGGGCCCGGAAACGTTTGCTGGAGCTTGGGCTAACCCGCGAACCCAGGAATAAATATCCTGGTCGGGAAGCGAAAGAAGCGCTTCGAACTCCGCGAGTTCCGCTTCATTCATTGCATCAAGCCACTGTTCTGCGAATCCGCCAAACAGGAGATCAGCTTCGCGGAAACCGCGGTAGCGGGCCCTATGAAACAAACGCTTTTTGCGAATATCTGGCGAGTCATCGTTCATCAGGCGTTCTTGCCACCACGTTGATGTTTGGACAAACCCCTAAAACCTCTAGATGCCTTGGGAACCATGCGGCCTTCTGTCCTCAATCCAATGTTTGCTGATATTACCTCGCTGGAAGGTATCGGACCTCGCCTGGCCGCGCTTGTTGGTCGAGTTGCCGGCCCTCGCGTCGTCGACATGCTGTTTTTGCCGCCAATGGGCATTATTGATCGAACCCTCCAACCCTCGATCGCGGCAGCGCAGTTTGGCGTAAACCTGACGCTTTCTGTCACCATTGACCGCCATGACCCGCCGCCGAACCGACGGACGCCTTACCGCATTCTCTGTTCCGATGAGACTGGGTACCTGACGCTGATCTATTTCAATGCGAGACGCGATACGCTCGAGCGCCAAATGCCTCTAGGGTCCCGGCGGCTGGTAAGCGGAAAGCTTGAAGAGTACGGCGGATCCCGCCAGATGACGCACCCTGACCGGGTGGCGGACCCTGATGCTAAAGACGATCCGATAGGCAGAGCCGAGCCTGTCTATCCACTTACTGCCGGCCTTTCCGCAGGCGTAATGCGCCGCGCTGTTTTTGCTGCAACAAAACGGGCGCCGCCGCTGCCTGAATGGCAGGACGCAGCATGGCTTAGGCAAAATAATTGGCCGGGCTGGAATTCAGCCATCGACACACTCCATCACCCTCAGTCAACCGCCGACCTTTCCCCATCGTCTGAAGTCAGACGAAGGCTCGCGTTTGACGAATTTCTGGCCGATCAGTTAGCGCTACAATTGATAAGACGTGCACGTCGTAAGACTGCGGGGCGTTCAATTGAAGGTGATGGTCTGCTGAGGGCGCGCGCTATCGCCGCCCTTCCCTTTGCGCTAACGAAAGGGCAAGAGGCGGCGCTTGCGGAAATTCTGTCCGATATGGCCGGTCCCGGGCGAATGGTTCGGTTGGTTCAAGGCGATGTCGGCTCTGGCAAAACTGTCATCGCATTTCTTGCCCTACTGGCAGCGGTCGAGGCGGGAGCTCAAGGCGCATTCCTTGCACCGACTGAAATTCTGGCCCGCCAGCACCTCGCTGCACTCCAGCCGCTTGCCACGAGTGCCGGAGTGACGTTCGACATACTTAGCGGCCGCGACAAGGGAAAAAACCGCGCTGAAAAACTGGAAAGTCTCGCAAACGGAAAGTTAAACATCATCGTTGGAACGCACGCATTATTTCAAGATGACGTTGCTTTTCAGGACCTTGCGCTTGTCGTGATTGACGAACAGCATCGTTTTGGCGTGCACCAGCGTCTCGCGCTCGCGTCAAAAGGCGCAAGGACCCACACCCTCGTTATGACTGCGACGCCTATTCCTCGGACGCTGGCTCTGTCCGCATATGGCGACATGGATGCAAGCGCTATTCGCGAGAAACCGCCCGGCAGGAAGCCCGTTATTACGCGCGCGATTCCGTTGGAACGTTTAAGTGAAGTGACTGAAGCGGTGTCTCGCGCCATAGCTCGCGATGAGCAAGTTTACTGGGTGTGTCCACTGGTTGAGGAATCCGAGCATGTGCCGCTAACCGCAGTCGAGCAACGATACGCCGCATTACGAGAAACCTTCGGCGCGTGTGTTGGCCTTGTGCACGGTAAGCTTAGTTCGGATGAAAAAGACGCTGTAATGGCGGCGTTCTACCGCGGCGAAATATCTGTACTCATCGCAACGACCGTTATCGAAGTTGGCGTCAATTCGCCCAATGCGACGGTTATGATCATCGAGCACGCTGAACGCTTCGGCCTTGCACAACTTCACCAGCTAAGGGGGAGAGTTGGTCGTGGTGACCGGCCGGGCGCCTGTCTGCTGTTATTCAAAGGCCCACTTGGCGAAGCCGCAGCCGCGCGATTGAAAATTCTGCGTGAAACTGATGATGGGTTTCGCCTTGCCGAAGAAGATCTTCGGCTGCGAGGCGCCGGGGACCTTCTCGGTTCACAACAATCGGGTCTTCCGACATTCCGACTTGCTGACCTTATGGTGCACAGTGATCTTATTCTCGCTGCGCGCGATGACGCCAAGCTCATTATTGAACGCGATCCAGCGCTTGAAAGTCCGCGAGGGCGAGCGCTCCGTATACTGCTTTATCTTTTCATCAAAGATGAAGCCGTGCGTCTGCTGAGTGCTGGCTGATTAATGAATCGACTTATATCTATTCCATCACTCAGATCGGCCACCGAAAATCGGCAGCCGCGCTTTTTTATCCCGTCGAGCCGCTTCCGCGACGGCTTCAAGCTTTTGTATAGCCTGTTCAGGGGTTGAAAATTCAGGTGCGACAAGTCCCATTGAGAACACCAGCTTGGCTGCGTCCTCGACCGACATGGACAAAGTTTTTAGCGCGGAGCGCGCTGAGAACAGGAGAAAGCCGGAAGTTGGATTTGGCACCGTCGGAACAAACAAACTGATCATCGGATCGTCGCCATTTTGGAGCGCGTGCCTAACCTCGCCCTTCGTCTCGGAAATCACAAATGCGATCGCCCAGATGCCGTGACGAGGATATTCGACCAACACAACTTCCTTGAACGATCGTTCTGATTGCTGCAGGGCGGTCTCGAAAACGTTCTTGAAAAACCTGTAAAGGGTCCGGACGATCGGCATAGAGTCGAGGAGGTCTTCGCCGATCTTAATAAGCGCGCGCCCAAGGAAATTTTTTGCGAAAGCTCCAAGCAGGACAATTGCAATAATGGCGACTAGCACACCGAAGCCAGGTATGGCGCGGGTAATGGTTTCGACATTACTGTCGCCTGCTGGCAAGATGTTTTTTACAAAGCGATCGAGCCTCTCCATTGGGCCTGTTACGAACCAATAGATAAGAGCGACCGTAATGCCGATCGGTGCGATGACGACGATGCCGGCGAAGAAACTGGATCGCAGATTAGACAGCACACCGACCTTAACCGGCTTGATCAACGGCGTTTCGATTGATTTGTCGGTCTTGCCGATGTCCTTATCGTGGTTGTCTGTCGACATCTAAAACCTGTGATCCTGCCGCTGAAATCTCGGGCAAATTTAGCAATGCGCCCTTACAACGCTGAGGGGTAGCAAGAAAACCGATCTTCCGGCAATGCTACCCTGCCCAACGTTGCCAAGTGCTCAATGAAATGGGTCTTTTTGGGGCACGCTCAAGCGGCTGTGGGTCGCATCAGGAGGCTGCGATGTGGATTTTCGGGCGTCGAATGGGCAATGGACCGAGCGGCCCGTGGTTGTTGGGCCTTGTTACCGTGGCGACAGTGGGAGTTATGCTATTTTGCTCATGGATTTTTCAAGATAATATTGAGCGGTTTTTGCTCAATCCGCGG
>CAZSBU010000012.1:0-18656 GCA_964605055.1 uncultured Caulobacterales bacterium
CATGGACCCCCCCTTGCGCCGCCGCGATCACGTAGGCGCCGCACTCGATCGCCCGCGCGGTCAACAGCGTGCGCCAGTGCGCCCGGCCGGTGGTTCGGGTAAATGCCGCTGGCACGGTCAGAACGCTTGCCCCCGCGCGCGCCATCGCCCGATAGAGGTGAGGGAAACGCAAATCATAACATATACTTAGGCCGATCGTGGCGAGCGGCGTTTCGGCCACGACCGCCCTCTCTCCGGGCGCGTAGACCCGCGATTCGCGCCAGCTTTCGCCGGTCGCGAGATCAACGTCGAACATATGAATCTTGTCATAGCGGGCGGCGATCTCGCCGTCCGGCCCGAACAGGAAGCTCCGATTGGCGAGCCGCCCGTCGCCAAGCCCGACCGCCATCGACCCAATGAGCAGCCAGACGCCATGTTCCGCCGCCGCGGCGGCGAAGGCGGCGACCTCCGGCAAGGCGGCTTCGACAGGCAACGCGGCGCGCAAACGGTCGCCATCCCGGTCGAGAACGTTCGTCATTTCCGGCGTCACAATAAGGTGAGCGCCCTGTTCGGCGGCCTCGGCGATCAGCGAGCGGGCGGCGGCGACATTGGCTTCCCGGTCGACGCCGCTGCGCATCTGCACGCACGCCGCCCGGAACGCGACGGGGACGTCAGCGCCGTCATCGGCGGCGGGCAATGGCGAAGGCGCGTCCGCCGCCATCACGCTGCGCCGCGCAAGAGCGCATCGAGTTTACCCGCAGCGTCCAGCGCGTGGAGATCGTCGCAACCGCCGATGTGGGTCTCGCCAACGAAAATTTGCGGATAGGTGCGCCGCCCGCCCGACTTCTCGATCATGGCGGCGCGGGCCGACGGATCGAACGCGGCGGATATCTCCCGCACGGTCGCGCCTTTGCGCTGGAGCAAGCCGATCGCGCGCACGCAATAGGGACAGAGCGGTTTGGTATAAACAGTTACTTCGCGCATCGGGGGGCACTTTCACAGGGGCGGCGTTTGAGAGCCCATTAAATGGGACCGCCGTGGCCTTTGACAACTCTCGCCAACACGAGCGCCTCGACGCGCGCTGCGCCCGCCCGCTTCAGCGTCCGCGCGCAGGCTGACAGCGTCGCCCCGGTCGTGAGCACATCGTCGACAAGAATAAAGTGGCCGCCGGGAACGCGCGCCATCGCCTTCGGCCGCACCGCGAACGCCGCGGCGACATTGCGCCGGCGCTCGGCGGCGGAGAGCTGTTTTTGCGGCGGCGTCGGCCGAATGCGCGCCAGCAGAAACGGATTGAACGGAAGAGTGAGGGCTCGCGCCGCCTCTTTCGCCAGCAGCGCCGCCTGATTGTACCGGCGGCCGGCCAGACGCCGCCAGTGCAGCGGCACCGGGGACAACACTGCGCCAGGACCGGCGAGGTCGCCCGCGGCGCGGGCGAGCCAGGCGCCGAACATCGGGGCGAACTCCGTCCGGTCCGCATGCTTGAAAGCGATCACCAGCCGATGACTCGCCTCATCGTAGACGATCGCCGCGCGGGCGCGATCGAAGGCTGGCGGCTTCGCCAGACACGCCCCGCATAACGCCCCTGGCCCATAATCGATGGCGAAGGGAACCCCGCATTGCGCGCAGGCCGGATCGTCGATGAACCGTAACGCCGCCCAACCGGCGGCGCTGAGGCGGCCCGGCGCCTCGACCGGATCGCCCGTGATCGGGCAAACCGGAGGCAGCAGGGCGTCAAGCCCGTACGCGCCCAGGCGGCGCGCAGACATCAGCGCCGCGCGAGATCGGCGAAGGAAATGGGTCGTTGAAAACATCGGGCGCGAGCATGGCTTGCGCCTGCCCTCCGCGTATTCTCACGATTTTATGAGCGGAACCATCAAAGGTCGGGTCCGGCGACCATCGGTGGGGGCGGCGGAGGGAAAAACATCAACCCGCCTGATCGTTCAAATTTTCCCCAAAAGGTTGAGATGTTTTAAGTACATTTTGTGAAAACATAGTCGAAACACGTCATTACTTATTTTGTTTTTGTTAACTATACTTACTAACTCCCTATTAATGAAAATTTGGTCATCTCTGCGACGGATTTACTCGCGCTGACGCACCCATTGCGTCGAGCGTTTTGGGGTGAGGAGTTGCAGGGATGCGTTACTCGTCGAAATTGAACTTAGCGGGGCTGCCCCGTCGGATGCGCCGCGCGATCGTCGCGCAGCTTCGGAAATTTTCGCACGCGAAGGATGGCAACATCGCGATGATGGTCGGGCTACTCGCTCCGGTCATCTTCCTCTTCGCCGGCGGCGCCGTTGACTTTACACGGATGAATTCGATCCGAACCGACCTCATCGAATCGCTTGACGCTGCGGGCCTTGCCATTGCGCAGATGGACGCGCTGAATCCGCCGGAGATATCCTCGCTCAGCCCCGCGGCGCGCGAGGCCTATCTAAAGGATTACGGGCGCGCCTTCTTCAATGAGAACTTTGCCTATGAAAACCAGGTCATCGACCTGCAGGTCGACTTTGACCTGTCGACGGCAACAATTACACCAGTTGCCAGCGGTCGCATCAAGACGCTGCTGCTCGGCGCCGCCGACATCAACTATTTCAACCTGAACGCGGACACGGAGATTACCCGCCGCGGTTCGGGAAAGATCGAGCTCGCCCTTGTGCTTGACGTGTCGGGCTCGATGGCCAGCTCGATCAACGGAGAGCGTAAAATCGTCAGCATGCGTGACGCCGTTGAGAACCTGCTTGAGGTTTTGTACGGCGAGCGCGATCGCGACCCCAACATCAAGGTTGGAGTGGTTCCGTTCAACGCCTTTGTCAATCCAGGCGGATCGCCTTCATGGCAGAGCGCCTGGACCGATGAAAGTGCTGAGGCAACCTATCACGGAGCGCACTTCATCCATGTCGACGCGACGGGCACGGTTGATACAAGCGCCGTCGCCCTCGCCCAGAACCCTACGGGGGTCGCGCGCGTGATGGATCCGGATCGCAAGGTAAACCATTTCGATCTTTACCGCGCGCATTCCAATCTGAACTGGAAGGGATGCGTCGAGGCGCGCCCCTATCCGCTGGATGAGATCGACACGCGTCCGGGGGTCGCTACAGATTCGACGACGCTGACTGCGGCCCTGCAGGTCCCCGCGAGCCTGGCAAACCCAACCGGTGTGTTCCGGACGCGCGCCCGTCAGGCCTTCGACCGTGCGCCGGCGCTGGCGCTGCCCGCCAATGAGGTTGGCGCGGTTCGCAACTCCCGCTGGGTGCCATACTTCGCACCGGACGAGCCCGATTGCGGCTCCAACAGCTCGCCGGCCTGCCGCTGGGGCGAGAATGTCAACGGCGTCAATGACACCGATACGCCAGCCACGGTAGTTGCAAATTACACGCTGGGGTCGACGCCGCGGGCGATCACCACTTCTGGATTCATGTACGACGATCCTGACAATGACTTTAACGATCTGCACCCGGATAGCGGCAACCGACAGATCGCCGAAGGCGCTTACGGAAACCGCACATTCATTCTGGATCGCCGTTATTCGCGAATGAACTCCGGCAATGGCACGGCGAGTCCCAATGGCGCGCGCTTCCCGCGCTACGCCGAAGTCGTCAACGGCTTTCGCGTCGCAACACAGCCGACAACATCAGGTCTCGACAGCTACTGGCTTGCTGTCCGCGACCGGCTTGCCGCGATGCGCGCCACCGATTTTGGCAATGACGAATACATCCTGCGCATGGCCTATCCCGGCTGGCATGACAGCGCCAACAACCGATATATAGGCAAATATGATCAGTCGCCGAGCGTCTTCGAAAACCAGAGCGACTCCGGCACCTCGAGTCGCGGACCCAACCGCGACTGTCCGGCCCCGATATTGGCTCTTACTGACGAGCGCGAGAACGTCGAGGATCATGTCGAGGAACTCTTCCCCGGCGGCAATACGAATATCGCCGCTGGCGCGATGTGGGGCTGGCGGGTGCTGTCATCCGCGCCGCCTTTCACTGAAGGCGTGTCGGAGAACGACCTGACCTGGCAAAAGGCGGTCGTGATCATGACTGACGGCGAAAACGTCGCCAGCGGCGCCTCTACGCACTGGGAATCGGCTCCGACATATTGGGGTTACTCCATCGAAGGGCGCATGGGCGCTGGCGTCAATCGACCAGCGCGCGGCGGCAGTTCTTTCCAGTCAGCCCGCATGGCCCACCATATCGACGAAAAACTGCTGCGCGTGTGCGAGCGGATGAAGAACGAGGGCATCCTCGTTTATTCGATCATCTTCAACCTGAACAACAGCAGCGTTGAGACGATGATGAAAGCCTGTGCGACGAGCCCGAGCGCACCCTATTTCTTTAACGCGCCCTCGGGCGCGGAACTTGAGACGGCGTTCGGCGCGATCGCCGCCGACCTCGTCCGTCTACACGTCAGCCGCTAGGACAGGGAGCCAGAGATGAGTGCGCTCACGCATCCTCGGTCGCGGCGTCGCTGGATCCGGATCGTTCGCAATCGCGACGGCTCGGCGGCGATTGAGTTCGCCATCGTCGCGCCGGTATTTCTCGCCATCCTGATGTCGACCTTCGAGGTCGGCTGGTTTTTCTTCGCTAACTCGCAGGTTGACGCCGCGGTTCTGGACGCGTCCCGTCTCGTTCGGACGGGTACGCCGCAGCAAACCGGCATCGACAAGGACGAGTTCTTCGACATTGTCTGCCCAAAGGTAAGCTTTCTCGGACCATGCCAATCGCGCCTGACGGTCGAGGTCAAGAATTACCCCTCCTTCACCGATCTAGCCAATGACACGGCGGGGGCTGTCTGCCGCGATGACGATCCTACGATCATCAACGCCATTCCCTATGAACCCGGCACCGAGCAGAGCATCGTCCGTGTTCGGCTTTGCTTCCTTTACGACACGATCAACCCGGCGGTTGGCGTCAATTTGGCCGAATCGGCGAACGGCCGGCGGGCGCTCGTATCCACCTACGTGTTCCGCAATGAACCCTATCTGCGGAACCAGCAGCAGACGCCTTGAGGAGAGTTGAGGCGATGGACAGCATACAAAACATTGTGCGACCGATGCTGAATGGCAGGGGGGGCTCGGATGCACGCCTCATCGACCGCTTGCGCGAATTTCCCGTGGAGGCGCGAGACGGCATGGCGGCAACCGAGTTCGCACTCCTGTTGCCGTTCCTAGGCGTTCTGTTTTTCGGGATGCTGGAAGGCTCGGATATCCTCACTGTCGACCGGCGCATCGCCAACGCGTCGAACGCGGTCGCTGACCTCGTCGCGCAGCAGACTGACATCACCGACAATGAGCTTGACCAGCTCGTGGTTGGCGTACGCCGCATTCTGGAGCCGACGCCCGCCTCGCAATTCTCCGTGCGCGTTGTCAGCGTTATCCGCGATCCGGGGGATCCCTCGCGCGTCATTGTCCACTGGAGCCGCGATGATCTCGGCGCCACCCCTTACGCGCCCGGCGCTCTCTACGACAGCCTTGACGATCCGACGACGGTCAACGCCGTCTCGTCGATGGTAATCGCCGAAGTGACCTACACCTATTCCTCGCAATTGACCGACCGGGTGTTCTCGAACCCTTTCACGTTCGCGAAGTCGGCCAAACGCTGGCCGCGCCAGTCGCTGAAGGTGAACCTTTGCAACAACGCCAGGACGAGTTGCACGAGCTGACAGATACTTTTGAAAAGGATCCTGTTTTCCATGCCACTCATCCACTGCCCTGAATCTTGATGAAGCCGATGCGCGGCCCTCAGGATCAAGGAACCGGGCTCTCCAATACGCCGTCAGCTTTTATCCCCCTTTCGCCATCCCGGCCGGAGAGATTGCTTGTTTGGTGGCGACAGTGGACGCCAGCCATTCAAGCCACAGCCCCGCGGCACCTGTTCAGACATCTTGTGCGCTGATACGCCTTGAGGCGTGAACGCGCCGCCCGTCATCTTCAACCGATCGCTCTACCGTCGCCGCCGCGCACGCGCGGCGAAATCTCTTGCTGACGCCGACTTCCTGCATCGTCGCGCCATGGCCGATCTTGTGGACAGGCTGGAGACAGTGACCCGCGACTTTCCCCGTGCGCTGATGATCGGCGTCGGCGACCTAACGGAATTGCTGACGCCGGCCTGCGGCGTCGGGGAAATCATTGCGGGCGATCTCGCAGCGGCCCGTTTGGGCGCAGCTCGACCCGCCGTTGCGTTGGACGACGAAGCGCTGCCCTTCGCAGCCGCAAGCTTCGACCTGATCGTCAGCCTGCTGATGCTGCACCATTCCAACGATCCGGTTGGCGCGCTGGCGCAGATGCGGGCCGCCCTCAAGCCCGACGGCCTCATGCTTGCCGCAGTCTTTGGCGAGGGAACGCTCGGCGCGTTGCGCGCGGCGCTTTACGCTGCGGAGGTCGGGCGCTCAGGCGGGGCCTCGGCGCGCATTGCGCCGTTCGCTTCTGTCCGCGACCTCGGCGGCGCCTTGCAGCGGGCGGGCTTCGCCCTTCCGGTTGCGGATCTTCATGTCGTAGAAATTGCCTATCGCGATCCGGCGCGACTGATCGCCGATCTTAGGGCGATGGGCGAGACTTCGGCGCTCGCGCGGGGCGGCGCGGCGCTGCGCCGGGATGATCTCGGGCGCGCTCTCGAGAAAATGGCGAATTCGGTGGGGATTGACGGGCTGGCGCACGAGAAATTCGCCATCGTCACCCTGACCGGCTGGGCGCCAGCGTCATCGCAGCCCAAACCACTGGCGCCGGGGTCGGCGACCGTCTCGCTTGCGGACGCGATTAAACGAACGGCGGTAGATCCCAGCGCGTAGCGGCGCCCGGGCAGTCCGCGTTTACGGCGTAGACGTGCTCGCCATTGCGCTCGTAATTTCGCCGTAGATGCGATTATTTTCGTTGGTGAAATTGCGCACCGCACCGACGATGGCGAGGAAAATCAACGCCACAATCAGCGAATATTCGATCGCCGTCGCGCCGTCTTCGTCGCCGAAGAACCGCTGCAGCAAGCCTGCCCGTGACTTTTCCCGTCGCTTCATAGCCCGCCGCTTCATAGAATGTCCCTCAATTGCGCCGCAAGCGGACGGTCCGCTGGCGGCATATCGTAGGCGCTGAAATTACCTGGCCGAACCCAGGCCAGCGCTTCGGCCGCCAGCGGCTGCGGAGAGCCTGACCAGCGACGCGCGACGAACAGCGGCATCAACAGGTGATCGCCATCGGAAGGCGCCGAGGCGAACGCGATGGGCGCAAGGCAGGCCTCGGTCACATCGATATCGAGTTCTTCCTTCAGTTCACGCACGAGCGCCCCCTCCGGCGTTTCGCCAGGCTGCAATTTTCCCCCTGGAAACTCCCACAGGCCGCCCATGGGTTTATCGAGCGGTCGGCGGGCCAGAAGGACGCGGCCATCGCGGTCTACAAGCGCCGCCGCCACGACAATCACGAGCCTTGCCATTCTTTCGCCTTAATTTCTAAGCCGCAGCCGTTGAGACAATATTACCGAGGTTGGTAAAATTTGCGGGAAATTTCCCGGGGAATCCCGCCCTTCAGCGCCTCTCGCCATAGGCAGCCCGCCCGGAAAGGGTCACCTCGCCCTCGGGCGTGAACATCATTACGTCGTGACGGGCTTTCAATTCGGCAATCGCGTCTTCGACGGTCTTGAGGCGGAGAAACTCCTCGAGGTCGCGCTCGACCGAAGCAAAAGGAATGCTGCCGCCGCCGCGCCTCTCGACCACCTCGACGATATGCCAGCCCGAATCCGAGAAGAACGGCGCGGCGCGTTCGCCGACCGGCGTGTTGAATACCGAGTTGGCGAACACGGGCGTAAGGCTTCCGCGCACCATGAAACCGAGATCGCCGCCGCGCTCGGCCGTCGCCGCATCGATTGAGAGCGTACGCGCCAGCGCGGAGAAATCTGCGCCTCCTTCCAGTGAACGCAGCACGGCTTCAGCGTCTTCTTGCGTGGCGACAACGATCTGGCGTGCGCGAACCTCGTCGCCAAGGCTCGCGATGTCCGATTTTGAGTCATAGACGGCGCGCACGCGCTCGGGCGTCACGGCGGCGGCGATGCGCCGTTCGAGATAGGCAGCAGCGAGGATCCGGTCGCGCGCCGCAGCGAGCGTCCGGATGACGTCGGCTTCCCGCTGGGCTCCTTCGTCAAGCGCGGCGCGCGCCAGCAGGCGTTGATCGACGTAGGCTTCGACGAGGCCGCGATTGATGGCGGCTTCCGCTGTCAGTCGCTGGCCAGGCGCAAGCTGCCCGTCGGCCTCGGCTGCGGCCGCGATTTCCGACAGTCGTACGTAGCGTCCGTCGATGCGCGCGAGAATGGGGTCCGCCGTATCTGTTGGCGGGCGCACCGGCGCGGACGCGGTCTGCGACAGGGCGGCCTCGCGGCGCAGCTCATCAATGACCCACAGACAGGAGATCATCAGCGCTGCGCCCGCCGCCGCGCCGTAAGCGCGCCCGGCCGGGGTGGGTAGCCACGCGACAACGTCTGCGCTTGCGGCCGCGACGATCCGGCCGACGCCCAGCAAAAGGGCGGCGAACCGCATTGAGGCAAGCCTGACGCCCTGCCAGAGCGCCGAATCGAGAGCCCCGGCGATACGCCAGACTGTCACGACGAATTTTGCCGGCGCGCGCACCAGCGCCAACAAGAGGACGCGTCCGACGCCGCGCGCCAGCCGGCCTGCGCCTCTCCGAAAGACCCGCCCGTCAGGAGTCGTCACGCCGTGCGCGCCGTCGACGCCCGGATCGGGGTGCGCCGCCGTCATGACGCGCGCCTCGCTGACGCGCGCGTGTCCGAGGGGCGATTGCCCGCCGCCCATTCGTTGACACGCAACGCCCCCGTAACTATCTCTCCGGCTGGCACGAAAAGGCGATCCCCGACGCGTCTACGCGGATGATTGCGCACCGCGACGACACTCTCGCCGCCGGCGCCATTCGCCGCTTCCTCGGGCGTCCTGATGAAAGGGATATCGTTCATGGCGCTCATGGGCTTGGCGAAAAAGTTCTTCGGCTCGTCAAATGACCGTCGTCTGAAGCCGATGTGGCGACGGGTCGACGCGATTAACGCGCGCGAAGCCGACATCAGCCGACTGTCCGATGAAGAGCTAGCCGCGCAGACCGAACGTTTCAAGGCGCGGCTCGAAGCCGGGGAGAAGCTCGACGCCCTGCTTGAGGAAGCCTTCGCCACCGTACGGGAAGCCGCCAAACGCGCCCTCGGCCAGCGCCATTACGACGTTCAGCTCGTCGGCGGGATGGTCCTGCACGAGGGCAATATCGCCGAAATGAAAACCGGCGAGGGCAAGACGCTCGTCGCGACCCTTCCTGTTTACCTCAATGCGCTGGCCGGACGCGGCGTGCACGTCGTAACCGTTAACGACTATCTCGCCAGCCGCGACGCCGAATGGATGGGGCGCGTCTATGAGCGGCTCGGCATGCGGACCGGATGCATCGTACACGGCCTGACGGACGCCGAGCGACGCGACGCTTACGCCGCCGACATCACCTACGGCACCAATAACGAATTTGGCTTCGACTATCTGCGCGACAACATGAAAGCCTCGCTTGAGGAAATGGTCCAGCGCGGACGATTTTACGCAATTGTCGACGAAGTGGACTCGATCCTTGTCGACGAAGCGCGCACGCCGTTGATCATCTCCGGCCCGACTGACGACAAATCCGAGTTGTACATCACGATCGACGGGTTCATCCCTGAACTTGAGGCCGGCGATTTCGAGATCGACGAGAAGCAGCGCTCCGTGGTGTTGACCGAAGAAGGCAACGAGAAAATCGAAGGCCTGCTGCGCAACGCCAATCTGTTGCAGGGCGAGAGCCTTTACGATGCAGTCAACGTTTCGGTTGTCCACCACGTCAATCAGGCGCTGAAGGCGCACAAGGTTTTCCAGAAAGACAAGGATTACATCGTCCGCGGCGACAAGGTCGTCATCATCGACGAATTCACCGGCCGGATGATGGAAGGACGCCGCTGGTCTGAAGGCCTGCACCAGGCCGTGGAGGCGAAGGAAAAAGCGGCGATCCAACCGGAGAACCAGACGCTCGCCTCGCTCACCTTCCAGAATTATTTCCGACTTTACGAAAAACTTGCCGGCATGACCGGCACGGCGCTGACCGAAGAGGCCGAATTCGCCGACATCTACAAGCTCAATGTGTTTGAGATCCCGACCAACCGGCCGGTCTCGCGGCTCGACATGGACGACGAACTTTACATGACGGCGGCGGAGAAGAACAAGGCCATTGCGGTGCAGATCGCCGAATGCCACCGCAAGGGCCAGCCCGTGCTCGTCGGCACGGTGTCGATCGAGAAGTCGGAGCAACTCTCGACGCTGCTCGGCGACAAGAGTTTCTGGCGCGACGTCGCTAAAACGCTACGCGAGCGGGCCGCGGCGCTAAAGGAAAAAGCTGTCGACGACAAGCGGGAGCTGGAAGAGCGCGCCGCCTATATCGAGCAGATCGCCATACGGAAAGTTCCCATACCCCATAGCGTCCTGAACGCGCGCTTCCACGAACAGGAAGCCGACATCGTCGCGGACGCCGGCGCGCCCGGCGCCGTCACGATCGCCACCAACATGGCGGGGCGGGGCACCGACATCCAGCTCGGCGGTTCGGTCGACAAGCAGGTGCTCGACTCGCTCGAAGAGGGCGACACGCCGGAAACGATCGCCCGCAAACGGGCCGAAGTCGAAACGCGCGTCGCAGACGCCAAGAAGCGCGCCCTTGAAGCGGGCGGGCTTTACGTTCTCGGTACGGAGCGCCACGAAAGCCGCCGCATCGACAACCAGCTGCGCGGCCGCTCCGGCCGGCAGGGCGATCCCGGCGCGACAAAGTTCTATCTTTCGCTTGAAGACGATCTGATGCGCATTTTTGGCGGCGGCATGGAGAAAATGCTGAAACGCTTCGGCATCCAGCCGGATGAATCGATCGAGCACCCGTGGTTCACCAAAGCGGTTGAGACGGCGCAGAAGAAAGTCGAACAGCGTAACTTCGACATGCGCAAGAACGTCCTGAAGTTCGACGACGTCATCAACGACCAGCGGCGCGCCATCTACGACCAGCGCGTCGAGTTCATGTCCGCTGGCGACGTCAGCGATATCGTTACCGACATGCGCGCAGAGTTCATCAACGATCTTGTGGCGACGCACATCCCGCCGAAGTCCTATGCCGAGCAATGGAAGATCGACGAGCTTGCGCGGGAACTGGAAACGACGTTCGGCGAACCGATACCGGTCGCGGAATGGGCGGCGGAGGAAGGCGTCGCCGACGTTGAAATCGCTGAGCGCATCAACAAAGCAACAAACGATATCGTCGCCCGGCGCGCTGCGGAAATCGGCTCTGAAACGATGCGCCGCATCGAGAAGGTCTTCCTGCTGCACGTCCTCGACAATAACTGGCGCGAGCACCTGCAACAGCTCGACCACCTGCGCTCCGTCGTCTGGATGCGGGGCCACGCCCAGCGCGACCCGATCAACGAGTTCAAGACCGAGGCGTTCGGCCTGTTTGAGGCGCTGCTCGCCGGACTGCGCAAAGATGTCACCTCGATGCTGATGCGCGTGCAAGTGCGCCCCGCGGAGGAAGTCGCCCCGCAGCGCCGCCCCATTCCGATGACCGAGAGCCATATTGATCCGAAAACGGGCGAGAACGAAATGGCGCCGCCGCCGCGCGCGGCGCGCCCCGCGCGCGGGCTATCCGCGGGCGTCGGCACGATGTCGGCGCGGAGCCGGGTCATGGAGCTCGATCCAGCCGATCCGGCTACGTGGGCGCGAACGCCGCGCAACGCGCCCTGCCCGTGCGGCTCCGGCAAAAAGTTCAAACACTGCCACGGTACAATCTAACCTCGGCATCCGGCCCGCGCGGTTTACGGGGCTCACAGACGTCCGGTCATGACGGCGCGCAATAGCGTTAGACGTCGCGCGAGTGGGACATCCGGACCACGCCGCAGATAAAGATCTGTCAGCGAAAGAAAATTCAGTCGCCCAACGATTTCAGGAGACAGCGCGCCCGCGGCGCGCAAAGCCCTTCGCGCCGCAGACGCGTCCACGGCGGCGGCGTCCAAAGCCACGCTGACGACCTCCGGCGAGGCGCATTTCTCGGTCAGGCGACGAACATGGCGCGCGACGGCCCAGGCCGAGGCAAGGCGCATGACGGCGTCCGCCTGCGCCGGGCTCGCATCAGCGCCAATGGCGGCTTGCGCGAGGCGGCCCTCGGCTGCGGCCAGATGGTTGGTTACTTCAGCGGCGTTCTCGAACGGATCAGCGTAAAGATCGCGCGCTCGCGCATCGATCATGCCGTCAAACTGCGCCCTAACCGACGACGCGTCGAGCGCGCCGGTCGCTTGAAGCGCCGCGACGACAGGATGCGCACGCACGGTCTTCGCCGGTGCGCCTTCCCGCTGTTGCGACGCCTCTTCAAGCGCTTCGCGCCACCATTGCAGGCGGATCTCGCCCAGCGGCGGCTCGCTGACCGCAAGGGGAACCCGCCGCACCTCAATGTGAAGGGCGAACAAAGCGGCGAGCGCAGGGGCGTCGGCTGGATCGGCGTAACGCCACGAAAGCCAGAGATCCTCGTCATTCCGGCGCATGAGATCGACGCAATAAGAGTCCGCGACATGCGCGGCGGAGGGGCGCATCATGCCCCGCCAAGGTTGACGGCGGGCCCCTGTGCGCTACCACAGGGGGCGGCGGATTCACTCCAACCATGAGAGGATAGATTCATGGCGATCACCCTTCCCCCCCTCCCCTACGCCCGCACGGCGCTTCAGCCGCATATCTCGGAACAGACGTTCGATTTTCACTACGGAAAGCACCACCAAGCCTATGTCGACAATCTCAACAAGCTGATTGACGGCGGCGCCTACGCCAATGCGGACCTTGAAGAGATCGTCAAGGACAGCGCGGGCGACAAAGAAAAGCAGGGCGTCTTCAACAACGCCGCGCAAGTCTGGAACCACACCTTTTACTGGAAGTCCATGAAGCCGAATGGCGGCGGCAAGCCAACCGGCGCCGTTGCCGATGCAATCGCCAAAGCTTTTGGCGACTATGAGAGCTTCAAGACCTCGTTCGCCAATGTCGGCGCAACGCAGTTCGGATCAGGCTGGGCGTGGCTCATCGCCAAAGACGGCAAACTCGAAGTGCGCAAGACGCCGAACGCGGAAACCCCGCTGACGGAAAAAGGCGCAACGCCGCTCCTGACGATGGATGTGTGGGAGCACGCCTATTACCTCGACTATCAGAACAAGCGCCCGGCCTATATTTCGACGTTCCTCGACAGCCTCATCAATTGGGACTTTGCGAACGAGAATCTCGCGCGCGCCTGATGGCGAACGCCGCTCTCGTGCGCATCATGAAAAGCCCCGCCAATGGCGGGGCTTTTTGCGTTTGGCTCCCAAAGCCGCCTAACGGTACCGACGCGATAAATTATTGCAGATTCTATCCGTTTGCTCACGGATAAAAAAGGGCGGGTCTTTCGACCCGCCCATTCGTTACAGTCGTGATCTTGAGACTAGAAGCGCAGGCGCGCGCCGATCGTGAACGTCCGTCCGAGAGCGTCGTAAACGGTCGGATAGGTGTTGCCGCTGTTGAACGCCGTCGGTCCAACGTCGGCCCCAACGATCGGCGGGCTGCGATCAAGCAGGTTGTCGATGGTCGCCGTTAGCTGGACCATCTCCGAAATATTGGCGCGCGCCGTCAGATCGACACAGTGGCGCGAGCCAATCGTCTCAAATTCAGGCTGGAACGTACCGGCCAGTTCCGGTTCGATCTCGACGCCGCCAAGGAAGCGGTGCTGCAGCGAGAGGTCGAGGATGTTGTACGACCAGGTCAGGCGCTGGTTGGACTGGAACTCCGACTGAATGTTGCCGCAGTTCGTGGAATAGAAACCAACGCAGTCGCGGTCGACCGAAGCCGGCGTCGCCTCGAAGCGGTTCTCGAATGTGTAAGTACCGTTACCGGCGTAAGTAAGACGACCGGCGCCGCCGAGGTCGAACGCATACGACAGACCGAAATCGAGGCCGCTCGTATTGATCAAACCAAGGTTCGAGGTTTGCAGGATGACACCACGCGTATCGGCAGGCGAGCCATTCAAGCTGCCGTCGATGGCGTTCCGTTCAATCGCGGCGCAAGAAACGTTAAAATCAAGGCCCGGGTTGAGCGCGGCGTCGAAACATCCATTGATGATATCGCCAACTTCAGGGCTGGAGATCGCATCCGTGACCTGAATGTTGAAATAGTCGATGTTGAACGTCAGGCCCGGAATGAAGTCCGGTTGCCCAACGAGACCGACCGTGAACGTCGTTGCGCGCTCGACGTCCAGATCGAGGTTGCCGCCGGTCGTGATGTTGACCTGCCCGGCAGCCGGATCGGTAATTCCGCCAATCGACGCAGCGGGCGCGCCTTGTGCGACGCAGATCGCGGTGAGAGTCGGATTGCCAACCGGCGCTGCGCCCGCGCAGGGATCAGTCGCGAAGTTGTCGAGCACCGTCGTTACGGGGAAGAAGAGTTCGAAGATGTTCGGCGAGCGAACCGCGCGCTGGTAGATGGACCGGATTTTATAGTTTTCGACGGGCTCCCATGTGCCGCCAGCTTTCCATGTCACGCTCGTTCCGGTCGTGGAGTAATCCGAAACCCGGACGCCCGCCTCGATCGTGAACGAGTGGAATAACGGCCGGTCTTGAATGACCGGAGCGATTACCTCGGCGAAGCCCTCGAGCGCGTCGTAGTTACCGCCGACAACCGGGTCAGCGCCGCCTGAACCGAGAACCTCGCCCGGGATGGCCGAAAGGAAATCACCCGCTGACCGCGCCGTGTAACGGCGGTATTCGCCACCGAACGCAACCCCGATGGGTTCGGCGGCAAACGGGCTGCGGAATTCGCCCAGATCGCCGCTGAGAGACAAGTTGACAGTGCCAAGCGACGTATCATCAGTCGTTGTTGTCGTGACGGAGTTGAAGGCTAGATAGTCGTCACCGAGCGTACCGGCCGGGCCAAACAGATTGACGGGAACGCACCCATCCGTCGGATCCTGGCAGGTCGTTGCATCAACGGCGCGCAGCGACTGCTGCAAGCGCGTGAACGTGCCGTTTCCGCCTGTCGTCAGCACCTTTGTCGACTCGCCGTAATGCGCGCCGAGGTCCCAGGACCAGGTTTCGTTCAAGTCGCCACGGAGGCCGCCGCCCACCTGGAACGCGTCCGTCGTGTTGTTGAAGAGGCGCGGCCCCTGCTCCACAAAGCGGCGACGGATGCCGACCGCCAATTCGGCGTAGTTCGGATCGTTCGGATCAGTAGTTGCACCGGCCAGATCGCAAGCCGCCTGGCTGATACCCGCGCCGACGCAGAGTTGGTTCCGGGCGGGAACCGGCAGGAACGGGTTGCTTAGCGGCAGTTGGTAGGTGTTGAAGAATGAGGCGGTCGGCGCAATTTGCGTCTCGACGATGGACCGCGTGAAGAAGCCATCGGTGTATGCTTCTATGCCATTTGCGATCTCGTAATGAGCTTTTCCGAAAATGTTAAAGCGTTCGACCGGCGTTTGGTAAAGGTTAAGCGGGTTGAAGTTAAACGGATTGTCGAATGGGCCGATTGCGCCGGTATCCGGATTGATTGTGCCGAATACGCCGCCTGGGCCAGCGATAACCGCTGGAACCGTGGCGCTCGAGCCGCCGCCGAGGCCGGTGATCGATGAAACGTTAAACTGACCGAAATCCCGGTCCCCTTGCAGAACTGGCCGGGCGTTCTGGTATCCGAGCGAAAACACGGCGTTGCCGCGGCCTTCGGCGAAATTGCCGCCTGCGACAACCTCGGTCCGATAGGTTTCCCCGTCGCCGCGTTGCGTCGTGCGATAGCTCGCTTGAACTTCAACGCCTTCGAAGTTGCGTTTGGTAATAAAGTTGACCAGCCCCGACACCGCGTCTGCGCCATAAACCGAGGAAGCGCCGCCCGTGACAATGTCGACGCGTTCGATGAGGGCGATCGGGATGTGGTTGAGGTCGGTGATGCCTTCGAGGCCGAACGGAACGATCCGTTTGGAGTCGAGAAGCACTAGGTTCCTGTTGGCGCCGATGCCGCGCAGGTTGATCGTTTGCGCGCCGCCGTTTCCGTTGTTCACCGCTGGCCCGATGTTCGGAACAGCGCCAGGCAACTGGCGAATGAGCTCTTCGGCTGAGTTCACGCTTTGCAGAAGAATTTCGTCTTCGCCGATGACCTGAATCTGGCTCGCTTGTTCAAGGTTTGGGTTTGCCACCCGCGAACCGGTGACGGTAACGACATCGGCTGATGCGTCGACTTCCTGCGAAAAGGCGGGCGCTGCAAAAGCGAGCGCTGCGCCGGTGAAGACGGTGGTGCGCATCAAGCGCACGGCGAAACCTGACGTTCTCATTTAATTACCCTCTAAAATGTGACTACGCGCTGTTTTCGCCCCAACTTTTGCCCGGCTATCATTGGCTAGATATCGACGACGAGGCGGCTCAGTTCTTGGTTGCCAATTCGTTGACAAAAGACGTGAACACGCTCCGACTACGGAGCTTCATAGGGAATCCCCGCATGCAGTTGGCCGAAACCCAAGTCGCTGCATGCCCCGATCAACAAAGCTCCACCCGGATCGGTTCCGCCCGCGGCGTGCCATATCGGCAACACATTCATCAAAATTGACGAAGGCTTGGGTATCAGCGTTAGTTGCCGTTAGTGCCCGAGCTCATTAACTTTGGAGTTATTGGCCGCGCGAAAGAGGTCGTGTGTCGACCCAACCAACCGACCGAACGATTGATGCGTTTCTTGCGGGTATCGAGCCCGTCTCAAAGCGCGAAGAGGCGCGCGCCCTCGACAAGCTTTTCCGCGAAACAACGGGTTTTCACCCGCTGATGTGGGGGCCATCGATCGTCGGCTATGGCCGTTATCAGTACAAATATGAAAGCGGGCGGGAGGGGGAGTTCCTCGCGACGGGATTCTCGCCGCGCAAGGCGCAGCACTCGATCTATATCCTGCCCGGCTACGCCGATTTCGGCTCCATCCTCGCGCGACTTGGCAAGCACAGCACGGGCAAGTCGTGCCTCTACGTCAAACGCCTAGCGGATATTGACCTCGCCGTTCTGGCCGAGCTCATTGGGGCGGGCTTGCGCGATCTTAACGCCCGGTGGACCGTCGAGGCGACGTGAGACGAATGGAAGATCCGCCGCTTCGCGTGTGCGACAAGCCCGAGTAGCGCACGCTCGGCGCTAGATAACTATGTTGAGATTCATTAACGCCGCCCGAAATTCGGGTGAGGAACGCCAACAATGAGGCGAACGCAGCGTAAATTGCGCTAATCAGAATGAGGGAAAGCACAATGGCCACTCAGAACCGGAACCGGACGCGCATCGTGGCGCCATGCGTGATCCTCGCCAGTGTCGTCATGACCATCGAGCCAGCGGTCGCGCAAACGGCGGACGAGTCCCTCGCCGAGTGCCGGAACGTCGTGGACGCAGCGGCCCGGCTCGCCTGCTATGACCGGGTTGTTGATCGCGGCGCCATATCAGCTTTCGGCCGCTCAACGCCGAACGTCGCGATGACCGTCGAGGAGTTTGGCGCCGAAGAACTGACGCCGCCGAAGCCGAAAAAGGCGAAAGTCAAAAAAGGCCGCGCCGCGCAGGCCAGTCAGTCCGCTTCATCTCTCGACGAGCCCCTGCCCGGCCCGATCGACACGATCAGAGAGACGGTGGCGGATTTGTCTGTCGATCGTTACGGCAAAACGACGGTCACGCTGCAAACGGACAAATCTGGCGGCAATTATCTGCAGACGGAACGAAGTTCTTCCTGTCGCGGCAGAGCGCAGGCGTGGTGAAAATCCGCAAGACGAATTTCGGCGGCTACATGCTATCTGACGAGTCGACCAATCGAACGATGCGGGTCGTCCGCATCAAGTAAACGGCGGCCCGAGCCCTCGCGCGAGCAACGTCGCGTCAAGGCGCGGCAGCAGCTGCCGTTTTAGATGGGTCGCGCGTGACGCCAGTCGCGAGCAGCACCGGCGCGGCTATGAAGATTGAGGAATAGGTACCGATTACGATCCCGAAGATGATCGTCAGCGTGAAGCCGCGCAGAACTTCGCCGCCAAAAATCGCGAGCGCGCCAAGCGCCAACAGCGTAGTGCCAGAGGTCATGATCGTGCGCGTCAGCGTGTCGTTGATCGACAGATCGAGCAATTCCGCCAGATCCATTTTTTTGTATTTTCGCAGGTTCTCGCGAACGCGGTCATAAACAATGACCGTATCGTTGACGGAATAACCAACGATCGTCAGCAGGGCGGCAATCACGGCAAGGCTGAAATCAAGCCGCGTCAAGGTCAGCACACCTAGCGTAATCACCACGTCGTGAAACAACGCAATGATCGCCCCGGCGCCAAACTGCCATTCGAAACGAAAAGTGATGTAGGCCAACATCATCCCGATCGCGAGCGTGACCGCAAGAATGCCGCGCTGGACGAGTTCGCCCGACACCGTCGGCCCCACCACGTCAATCTTGCGAAAGACGATGCCATCGCCAAGAACATCAATCAGCGCGCCGCGCACCCGGTCTGATGCGGCCTGCTGCGCCTGCTCACCCTCAATCGTCGCTGCGTCCGACTGCCGGCCGACGAACACGACAACGCCTTCGGCGCTGCCGGCGAAGTCCTGAATCGCCTGCACCTTCACTTCGCCTACGCCCAGGGCCGTTACCGCAGCGCGCAC
>CAZSBU010000012.1:18666-23316 GCA_964605055.1 uncultured Caulobacterales bacterium
GCTGCGATGTCGATCGGCTCGTCGTCGGCGACTTCGATAGTAACGCCGCCGCGGAAGTCGACGCCGAAATTGAGGCCAACCGTCGCTATGCCGACAATCGACGCGATGAACGCGACGACGGAGACGGTGATTGCAATCATGCGCACCCGCGTAAAGCGAACGGCCGTCTTGTCAGGGATGAGTTTCAGCAACATCGGCGTCTGGCCCTCAAAATCGTTCTACAGGCGAATGGCTTTAGGTCGTTTCGACAATACATATCCCCCGGCGAGCACGCGCGTGAGGACGTAGGCGCTGAAAACCGACGTGACGACCCCCGTCGCGAGGGTTACGGCGAAGCCGCGAACCGGGCCGGCGCCTAGCTGGAACATGATCATCGCGGCGAGGAACGTCGTCACGTTGGCGTCGACGATCGCGGAGAGCGCCTTCTGATAACCCTGTTCGACCGCGTTCACCGGCGACTTGCCGTTGGCAAGCTCCTCCCGGATGCGCTCGAAAATCAGCACGTTGGCGTCAACCGCCATACCGATGGTCAATACGACGCCTGCAATGCCGGGCAACGTCAACGTCGATCCGAACAGCGATAGAGCGCCGGCGATCAGCACGACATTCGCGAGCAGCGCCAGATCGGCATAGAGGCCAAACCGCCCATAACTGATGAACATATAGATGATGACGGCGCCAAAGCCGAGCATCAGCGCCTGCGCGCCCGCCTCGACGGAGTCGGCGCCGAGATCGGGTCCAACGGTGCGCTGTTCAATCGTCGTCAGCGGCGCCGGCAGCGCGCCGGAGCGGATCAGCGTCGCAATGCGGTTGGCTTCCTCGGCGGAAAAATTTCCTGTGATGCGGCCAGAGCCCGCCGTAATCGGCGTCTGGATCGACGGAGCCGAGATGATTTCATTGTCAAGAACGATGGCGAATATCTCGCCCACATGGTTGCGGGTGTAATCGGCGAAGCGGCGCGCGCCAACGCTGTCGAAAGTGAAGTTGATCTGGAAACCTGCGCCGTCGGAATTTATGCCGGCTGACGCCTGCTCGACCATGTTGCCGGTAACTTCCGGTTCTTCGTAAAGAACGAGCGCACCCCCGCCCTCGGATGCCGACATCGGAAGATAGATACGCCCCGGCGGCAGGATGCCAGCCGCCGCCTGCGCCGGGTCGGCCGACGCATCGTGCCGATGGAAACTCAACTGACCCGTGCGGTTGATCACAGCTTTTAGCGCCTCGGCGTCGTTATCTCCCGGGGCCTGCACGACAATGCGGTCGGCGCCTTGCGGCTGGATGGCGACTTCCTTGTTGCCGGCCGGATCAATCCGCCGGCGGACGACTTCGATGGAATCGGCGAGCGCCTGTTCCTTGAACGTGCGCTCTGCCTCAGCCGCCATGGCGATTTCGATGCGCGCGCCCGACACCGTGACGTTGAACGGGCGCACGCCGACGCCCACAAGGCCGCCGCCGCGCGTGACGTCGCGGGCGCGTTTGGCCGCCTCTTCGACATCGGCAGGGTTGCTGACGCGGAAGGAAACCGTTCGGTCAGAAAGATTTATCGTCGGGAGGTCGGCGAGCTGGATGCGGGTGCGATCGCCCTGCTGGCGCATGGATCGTTGAACTTCCTGCCGCACGCCAATCAGACGGTCGTTCAGTACTTTTTCCGTATCGACGCCGAGCAACAGATACGACCCGCCCTGAAGGTCCAGACCCAAATTAATTCGGCCCTTGGGGAGAAAATCCGGCCACTGAGCGACGTCTTCTTTCGAAAAGAAGTTCGGCGCGGCGAACAGCGCCGCCAGCGCGACTGTCATGACGATCAGCGCAGACTGCCATCTCTTGAATTGCAGCATCGGTAATTCGCCTGTTGGTCGTTAGCGCGGCTGGCTGTCTTTGACGCGCCTTGCAGCGCCACGGAGGTTGGCCGCGCGAACCGCTCGCTCTATCGACTATTGATCGTTTGCGGGGGCGGGTTCGGATTTGGAGACGACCGCCGTCAGCGTTGACTTGATGACCTTGACGACGACTTTATCGGCGAGCTCGACCATCACTTCGTCTCCTTCGAGAACTTTCGTCACCTTGCCGACAATGCCGCCCGCCGTGACGACCTGGTCGCCGCGGCGCACGTTCGACACCATTTCCATGTGCTTTTTCCGCGCCTGCTGTTGCGGGCGGATGAGCAGGAAATAGAAAATCACGAAGATGAAGATCAGCGGCGCGAGTTGGATCAACGGGTTCGCGGCGGCGGCGTCGGCTTGCGCGTAGGCGGGCGTGATCAGCATGCGGGCGCGTCTCCAGAAACGGAAGCTTCGAGGCGAAGCAACGATTGGGTGGGGGGTAGCCGGATCGTCCAGCCGAGGACCAGCCAACGAGTTGGCGCATATATAACGATTGAACGGCCCGGCGCAACGCGCTCCCGAAAAGAAGTTGGCGACGCCTGCAGCGGTTTGCGCGCCGCCTAGTCGGCCCCAGCGCTTTCCAGGGCGCTTTCCCGGGCGCTTTCCAAGGCTAGAAGCGCTTGTTTGCGCGCCGCGCCCCAGCGGTAATTGTGCACCGCGCCGGAAGCCAGAATGACCCGATGGCAGGGAATGAGGAGCGAAATCGGGTTCGCCCCGACCGCCGCGCCAACCGCCCGTGACGCCCCTGGCGCGCCGATCGCAGCTGCGACGTCGCCATAGGTCACGCATGCGCCCGGAGGAATGCGCAGCAAGGCCTCCCAAACGCGGATCTGGAAATTCGAGCCCATGACATGCAGGCGAACGCCCGGCTCTACCGCTGCCGATCCCTCGCGGCGGCCGCCCAGAACGTGGGCGTAGGCGGCCTCGGCAATCGGGACGATAAACGCTGCGTCTTCCATAAAGGCCGCCGCCGGCCATTCAGCCGTCAATTCCTCCATCTGGCGGGCGCGCTCGGCCTCTGCGCCGAAACTGAGCCAGCAGATGCCTTTTTCGGTCGCCCCGACGAGCGCCGCGCCAAAGGGTCCCGGAACAAGCGCATAACGGATGGTTTCCCCGTCCCCGCGCCGCCGGTAGGCGCCGGGCGTCATTGCCTCAGCCGTCAGAAAAAGATCATGCAGTCGCGACGATCCCGAAAGTCCGGCGTCGAAGGCGGCCTCCAGAACGCTCGCCCCCCGCAGGAGCGACCGCCGCGCGGCGCCAGCCGCCAGATATTGCAGGAACCGTTTTGGGCTGACGCCCGCGCCGGCTGCGAATACGCGCTGAAAATGGGTAGCGCTGAGCCCGACTGCGGCGGCGGTCTCGTCGAGGCTCGGCCGGGCCTCAAAATTTTCAACGAGATAATCGATGGCGCGCGCAACGGGTTCGTAACCGTCCTGACGCGCCGCCGCGGCCGAGTTCAGATCAGTTGGGAAGTCTCTTTGCATGCCGGCAGTATCAGCCAATCCGGGCGCTTGCGCCCACCCGTTTCTTGCGGCCCGTCTTTCTGGCGGCGAACGCGTCGCGCCTTTACCTGAAGTTAACCTTGACCCTTCGTAAATAGCGTTCGCAAACCCTGACCCGCGCGCGAGACGCTGATCGACGAAAAGGCAAGGAGACCGGCGATGGAAGACCTTAATTACATCGTGAAACTCGGATTTTCGGGAGCAGACGTTGTCCGCGCCGTCGGCATCGCTTTTTTCGTCGCCATGCTCGCACGACGCAGCCCGAGCGTCTGGTTTCTCGGCGCGATCGCGCTCGTGATCGATCGGATCGTCTGGCCGGTACTGGCGATGGGCCTTTCCGGCGCGGACATCCATTCGATCTACGCCTCGATCGGCGCGCTCGGGGAGACGTTCAAAGACGATCTTGGGCTTTACGTCGTTCGGTATGTCGGACTGACGATCATGATTGCGGCGTTTACCGCCGGCCGCTCGCTGATCCACCAACGCCTCGGCGCGACGGCTGCGGCCTGACGCTCGCCTTGCGCTCACATTCGCCGGAAGGCGAGCACGGCGTTTAATCCGCCGAAAGCGAATGAATTTGACAAAGCGAGATCAAATTTGCGCGTCCGCGCCTCGTTTGGCGCGTAGTCGAGATCGCAGGCCGGATCAGGTTCATCATAGTTGATCGTGGGCGGGGCAACGCCATCGCGCAGCGCGAGAATGGCGAGGATCGCCTCGACCCCGCCAGCGGCGCCGAGCAAATGGCCATGCATCGACTTCGTAGATGAAACGATAAGCGCGTCGGCGCCCGCGCCAAAAACAGTTCTGATCGCTTTGGTCTCGGTCGGATCATTCATCAGCGTCCCGGTGCCGTGAGCGTTGATATAGACCGAAGACGGATCAACCGCGCCGGCGGTTCGTAGCGCGTCGCGCATGGCGCCTGCGGCGCCTTCGACAGCCGGATTGATCATGTCCTTGCCGTCAGCGTTCATCCCGAAGCCGACCAGTTCGGCGTAGATCGTCGCGCCCCGCCCGCGCGCGCGCTCATATTCTTCGAGCGCCAGGACGCCCGCGCCTTCGCCGATCACCAGTCCTTTTCGGTTCTTCGAGAACGGCCGGCACAGGCCCGGCGAGAGAATGTGCATCGCGCGCCAGCATTCGAGCGACCCGACGGTCAAGACGGCTTCGCTCGCGCCTGCAAGTCCCACATCCGCCACGCCGCTGCGTATGAGATCGGCGCAGACGCCGATAGCCGTCTTCGGTCATCGCGACCGGAAAGCGGCGGG
>CAZSBU010000012.1:23326-25501 GCA_964605055.1 uncultured Caulobacterales bacterium
CGCCGATGCCCGTGCCGATGATGGCCGCGGCGCGCGGCGCCAGCGCCTCGTCAATGAAAAGCCCTGAATCCGCCATCGCTTCGTCGGCGGCGGCGACGGCGAGCTGCGCAAAACGGTCCGCGCGCTGAACATCCCGGCCAAGCGCAGGAAGGCGGCCGTCAAAACCGTCGACCGGCGCAACGGCGAGCGTGATAGACATATCGTCGGCCGTGAAGGTGCGCTCTTTCACCCCATCGACGCCGGCGAGCGCATTGGCGTGAAATTCTTTGACATTGGCGCCCGTCGCGCAGACAGCGCCAAGCCCCGTGACAACGACGCGGCGCGCCATGACGTACCTTTTTACTTCTTGCGCGCAAGGGTTTTCAGCGCGTCGACGAGATCGCCGACGGTTTTCATATCGCCAAAGGGGTTTTCGTTGGCGTTGAAAGGCACTTCAACTTTCAGCTTTTCCTCGACTTCATAAATGATCTCAACGACCGCAAAGCTGTCGACGCCGAGGTCGGCGACAGGCGTATCGCGCGTCAATTCGCCGACAAAGCCGACGGTGTGGCCGCGGATTATGTCGAGCAGAGCGGGTTCGAGGTCGTCCATGAGCGCTTCCTTCCTGCTGACGGCTTCCGCCGCGCGCCGCCCTTAGCGCATTCTGATCAATCCCGGAAGTTCTTGAACTGCAAAGGCTGCTCGTTCTTCATCGCTTTGACGAAAGCAATGGCGGTCTGCAGATCGTCGCGCTGCTTGCCGGTGACGCGCAATTCGTCGCCCTGGATCGCCACCTGGACCTTCAGCTTGCCGTCCTTAATTTCCTTGACGATTTTCTTTGCGAGCTCTTTTTCGATGCCTTCTTTCAGCTTGACGACCTGTCGCACCGACTGGCCGGCGGCAGGCTCTTCCTTCTGATAGTCGAGCGATCCCGGCTCGATGCCGCGTTTTTGCATGTGCCCTTGCAGAATTTCGTGCATCTGTTTCAGCTTGAGGGCGTCATCGGCAAAGATTGTTATGACGTTTTCCTTGAATTCGAGCTTCGACTTCGAGCCTTTGAAGTCGTAGCGCGTGCCGATCTCGCGCATCACGTTCTGAATGGCGTTATCCGCCTCGGCCAGATCGATTTCGGAAACGATGTCGAAGGACGGCATGGCAATATCCTTAAGCAGTCGGCGCGTAGGCCGACACGAACTCGGGCGGCATCCTTACCGGGCGGCCTGACGTCATGTCGACAGTCACAAAACGCGTCTGGCCGCGCAGGACGGTCCGCCCTGATTTCGCATCGCGCATCTCGAACGCGCGGAGCATGCGCGCCCGCCCGTCATTTTCGGCAATCCACGTCCCGACATCAACGCTCTGACCGACGATCACAGGGGCGACATAATCAAACTCGTGTCGCCAGACAACGCAGCCGACCCCGAGGCGCCGATAATCGTCGAACCCAAGCCCAAGCGACTGCGAATGGGCCCAGGCGACCTCAAGGGCCCATGCTACGTAGCGTACGTTGTTCACATGTCCGAATTCGTCGATGTCGCCGTCGCCCGCCGTGCGCCGCTCAACGAACGGCGCAGCGACGGGCCACGCACGGGCAACGCTGCGAGGGGAATCATCTGAGAAATCCATCCGCGCATTTTACGGCTTTTCTCCGCGAATGCGAACCGTCCCGCACCCAGTGGCGGTGCAGAAGTGGCGGCGCAAAGGGACCCGCCTCCGCCTCAGAACCCTTCGAGTACGATCTTGCCCTTCGCTTTGCCGCTCTCGATCGTTCGATGGGCCCGGAGAAGATTGGCCGCGTTGATGGCGCCGTAGTTCTCCGCAAGCGTCGTCTGCAGGATCCCCGCATCCACGAGGCGCGCAGTTTCCCTCAGGATGTTGTGCTGTGTCTCCATATCCGCCGTGCCGTAGAGGTGGCGCGTGTACATGAACTCGAGGTGCACCGAGGCGCTCTTGTCGAACAGCGGGGCGAGATCGAAGGCCGCCGGGGGAATGATAAAACCGATTTTGCCCTGCGGCGCGATGAGGCTTGCGACGGACGCGGCGTGCTCGCTCTCTCCGTTCGTAACGAAAATGAAATCCGGATTTGGGGTTCCCAACGCGTCGAGCTGCGGCGCGAGCGGCTTGCGATGATCAAGCACGGCGTCAACGCCGAGGCGTTTGGCCCAGGCGATGGTTTCCGTCCGCGACGCGGTGCCA
>CAZSBU010000013.1:0-5697 GCA_964605055.1 uncultured Caulobacterales bacterium
GGCGGAATTTCCGCGCCGAAGCTCTCGCCATCGGCCAGGGCGGCCTTCGCGCGATCCAGCATGGCCTTGCGGCCAAGATTTTCGCGGATCGCGACGTATTCCATCTCCCGCGTAATGACGCCCGCCCGGGCGAATTCGAGCTGCGTCGTCGGCGCGCCGGGAAGGGCGCGAAGCGGCCGGTTCGCAACGGGGAACTGCCGGGCGAGGTGCCTGCCGGTCGCCCCGCCATTGTCTTCGGGCGCAACGGGACGGCCGTCATATTCCTCGACGCCGCCGCGCTCGATGATCCACGTCCGGCGCAACGCAGGCAGGCCGCGCTCGACGTCGATGTCAGCGGCCGGATCGCTATAGGGGCCTGACGCGTCATAGACGGGCAGGGGCGGTTCATTGGCGGACGGATGAAGATCGATCTCGCGCATGGCGACGCGCAAATCTGGGAACCGATCGCTTGTCGCGTAAACCTTACGAGACGAAGGAAGGGGCCCGGTGGTAACGGCGGGCGTTTGAAATTCGTCCTGTCGCGGAGGCTTGTTCACGGCAACGCTCCTTCCAGCCCAACCAAGGGCGCTCCCTGAAAAGGGTTCCATAGGGTGCGGCATCGCGGGAGGATGACAACTTGGTCGACGCTGAAGCGCCGCCGTTTGTTCCGTCCCTACGCCGGCGCAACCCGGATCAGGTTCAAAGGGTGCTCGCGTGACTTCAAACGCGATCTCAGCGGGTTGGGCCCGCGCCCCTCGGAAAACACCCTCACAAAATAGCAATCGAACGGGCCCGCTTCAAGCGCGCTCGTCAGGCGGCAATATAACCGCCGTCGACCATGTATATGCCGCCTGTGCAGTAGCTTGACTCATCGCTCGCGAGGAAAAGCGCCAGATTGGCGACTTCTTCATTTGACCCGTAGCGTTTGAGGGCGACTGTCCCTTCAATCTGGGCGCGCAGCGCCTGCGACTCGGCGCCGGCGAGCTGCGTTCCAAGCGACTCCATCATGCGGTTGTCGATGGGGCCGGGCGCAACGGCGTTGACGCGAATGTTGTCCGCGCCGAGTTCGAGCGCTGCCGTCTTAGTCAGGCCGCATACGGCGTGCTTGCTGGCGATATAGGGCGCCATGTTCGGGAAACCGATTGCGCCGGCGATGGACGCTGTGACGATGATGGAGCCCTTGCCGCTCTTGCGCAGCGCCGGAATGGCATGCTTCATCGACAGCCAGACGCCGATGACATTGGTCGTCAGCACTGACTGAAAGCTGTCGACGGTAAGGTCTGTCAGCGATTTGAGATCGCCCTCGGTGCCAGCGTTCGCAAACAGAATGTCTAGGCCGCCGAATGTTTCGACCGTTGACGCAACCGCCTCCTCAACTGCTTTCTCGTCAGCCGCGTCTGCAACGGACATGGCGAGGGACGCGCCGCCGCCCAGCCGTTCAAACGTTTCGTGCAGCTTTGCCTTCGAGCGGCCCACGAGCATGACGCGCGCGCCTTCGGCGAGGAACAGCTTCGCCGTCGCCTCGCCGATTCCGCCGGTTGCACCGGTAATCAGCGCCATCTTCTTTGTCAGCCTGCCCATCAATACCTCCATCCCTGTGAAGGCGAGACGTTATACAGGGACGCTGGGCGTGTACACCGAACGGGCCACCAAGCGCGGCCCCGCGCATTACTGGCGCACGACAGCGCCCAGTTCAAAGTTTGCGCAGGTTGGCCTCGTTGCGGCTACGCCGTTATCCGCCGTCGGCCTGCATCGATCGCGGTGCGAGCCACCTGCGGGGCCCGGTCCGCCCGGCGCTGCGCCGGCTGAAAGGCCATTGTCGCGTGATAGGCGCAATAGGACTTTCCGGGATTGGTGCCCTGGCCGCAAAAATGAAAGTCGTCTTTGGCCGGGTCGCCGATCGGCCAGCGGCACATATTATTCTTCAGCGTCGCGACCGTCGTCATGTCGCCCGTGTCGAGCACCACCGGCTCAATCAGGTCAGGCTCGACGAACGCGACTTCAGTTTCCGCCTTTCGCGCGACGGCCGCAGGCGCAATATCCTCTTCGCGCTCAAAATCGCAGCCGCGCAGCGGTTTGGCAGGAGTGGCGCGACCCGAGAGTCCGAGGCGGTGGACTTTCCCGATCACCGCGTTCCGCGTGACGCCGCCCATCTTGCTCGCAATCTGACTGGCCGAGAGTCCCTCGGACCAGAATTTCTTCAGCAGTTCAACGCGGTCGTCGTTCCATGCCATAGCGCTGCTCCTGTTTCCATGTTCGGACGCGGCAAAATATCGGGTCCGGATGAGGGCGTTATTGTCGATTCAATATCTTGTGACGCGCCCGTAAAACTCTCTGACATCACCCAGATATAGTATCTGCGCAGAAGAAATTTACAACATCCAGCGACAGGTTAGTTTTGCACACTACATCTTGTGCAACGCCTAGCAGGGTCGGGCGACGTCTTCACCGCTGCTTGACCCTATATCGGCAAAGGGCCACACCGGATGCGCGCCTCATGCGGCGCGTCATGAACAGCGAGGCGACGATACCAGGATGCCCGATGCGTCAGACGTAATGGCGAACGAAAAGGCGACGGGGCCAGCCTCCGCCGCGCTTGCCTACGGTCGCGGCGAAAGAAGGTTCGGGCCTGTGAACTGGCTGGGATTGCGGACACTTTTGATGAAAGAGGTCCGTCGGTTCCTGAAGGTGGCGTTCCAGACCATCTTTGCGCCGGTTATTTCAACCATACTCTTTCTCGTCGTGTTCATGCAGGCTTTCGGCGACGCGCGGGCGCCGATTGCGGGCGTTCCCTATATCGAGTTTCTCGCGCCGGGCCTGATCATGATGGCCATCCTTAGCAACGCTTTCGCCAATTCGTCGTCGTCCCTGGTGATCGGAAAGGTGCAAGGGTCAATTGTCGACGTCCTGATGCCGCCGCTTTCGCCAGCTGAACTCACGGTTGCGTTTGTCGTCGGCGCCGCCGCGCGGGGGCTGCTGGTGGGGCTCGTCGCAGGACTGACAAGCGCTTTCTTCATGGCTTTCTCGTCCTCGCCCATGCGCCTCGTCGACGTCGGCGCAGGACTCGTTTTTTCGATCGGCGGAGCGGTAATGTTCGGAATGCTCGGCGTCCTCGCCGGGGTATGGGCGGAAAAATTTGACCAACTGGCGGCGGTTCAGAACTTTTTAATTACGCCGCTCACTTTCTTGTCGGGCACGTTTTACGCGATCGGCTCGCTGTCAGAGCCCTTCCGCACTATCGCGCATCTCAATCCGGTCTTTTATCTGATCGACGGGTTCCGATATGCGTTCACAGGCGAGGCGGAAACCAATCTTTTCGCCGGCGCGGCCGTCACCTTCGCCATCTGCGGCGTGCTGGGAGCGGCGTGTTATTTCCTGTTCCGCTCGGGCTATCGGCTGAAGAGCTGACGCCAGCGGCCTTTTTTTTTGAGGCGGGTGCCCATGACCACAGCCAGCGCGATGGCCGATCGACTGACAGATGACTTCATCCTTCCTTTCCAGGTTGGCGACACAGCCGTGCGCGGTCGGATCGTCCGGCTCGCGGGGACGATCGACGATATTCTGGGCCGGCACCGCTTTGACGACGATCTCTCGGAATTGCTCGGCGAGGCGGCGGCGCTTGTCACCGCGATGGGCGCGTCGCTGAAGTTTGACGGCAAACTGATTTTCCAGGCTCATGGCGAGGGCCCTGTGTCGATGCTCGTCGCCGATTATGCGGCGGACGGATCGCTACGGGCGACGGCCTCGCGCGCAGCGGAGCCGGCCGCCGGCCGTGGGCTCAAGGCGCTGATGGGCAAAGGGCACATGGTGCTGACGATCGATCAGGGCCCCGATATGGAACGCTATCAAGGCGTCACGCCCCTCGACGCGCCAACGCTTGAAGAAGCCGCCGTCGCCTATTTCGATAAGTCCGAACAAATCCCAACGGCGGTGCGTCTTGCTGTTGGGCGCATGTCGCGGCCCGGTGAACATCCCGTATGGCGCGCCGGCGCGATCATCGCGCAATTTGTGCCGGGCGAGGGCGGCGACCGCGAGCGCGGCGAAGCGGCCTTGCGCACTGACGAAGACCGCGAAATCTGGGAACGATCAGCCGCTTTCCTGAAGACGACGCAGGCCGACGAGCTTCTTGATCCCGGCATTACGGCCGAGACGCTTCTCTATCGTCTTTTCCAAGAGGACGGCGTGCGCGTGTTCGATGCAAAACCGGTGCGGTCGGCCTGCGGGTGCGGACCGGCCCGGATTGAGAGCGTGCTTCAGCGCTATGAGCCATCCGAGCTTGCCGACCTCGCTGAAAATGGGGTCATCGGCGTTTCGTGTGAATTCTGTCGGACCGAGTATAAGTTCAGTCCGGAAGGGCGGCATCTGTCCGTCATCTGACGGATAGCGCGACGGGAGCAATAGCGTGAAGCAGAAAGACTATGAGGAAGCGCTCGAAGACCTTGAGTTCGAACTCGCAAAGTTACAGGAGACAATCGTCCGTAAAGCGATGAAAGTCGCAATCGTATTCGAGGGGCGAGACGCTGCGGGCAAGGGTGGCCTCATCAAGACGATCATGTCGCGCATGAACCCGCGCATATGGCGCGTTGTCGCGCTGCCCAAGCCCTCCGATCGCGAGCGCACCCAATGGTATTTCCAACGCTACGTGGCGCAGTTGCCGTCCGGCGGCGAGATCGTCCTGTTCGATCGTTCGTGGTATAATCGCGCCGTCGTAGAGCCAGTAATGGGCTTTTGCACAAAAGACGAATACGAGACGTTCATGCGTGAAGTGCCGCCGTTTGAACAGATGCTGGTTGCGTCCGGCATGCATTTATTGAAATTCTGGATTCAAATTTCGGCGGAGGAGCAAGAATCCCGGTTTCAGGACCGGGCGTCCGATCCGCGTAAACGCTGGAAACTTTCGCCAATCGATCTGGAAGGACGGCGCCGGTGGGCGGAGTTTTCACATTATCGGAACCTGATGCTTGAGGCGACGAACACGCCCGTTGCGCCGTGGCGCGCCGTTGATGGCGACGACAAGGAAAAGGCCCGCCTCAACTGCATTCGAGCAATTCTCGATAACCTCCCATACGAATTCAACGAAGAGGCTTTCAAACCGATCAAATTGCCGCCGCGTCCGGTGGCGGAGGAAACAGGATATGTAAGATCCGGCGTTGATAAAAGGCTTTTCGTACATGACTATTATTAGGGGGCGCGCGAGTTGAGTTTCCCAAGGCATGCGGCTGCGGAGATCTGATGCGTACAGATATTCTCGACCTCCATGACTTCTACCACAGCCCCCTTGGCGAATTTTCTCAGCGGTTTATTGCGGCGCGGGTGACTGAGGCGTGGGGCGATGGGTCGAGATTGCGCATTGCAGGCTTCGGATATGCAGACCCCTACCTCTCCAGATTTGACGCGGCGGAACGCACCATCGCTTTAGCGCCGCAAGGGCAAGGCGTCATTCGCTGGCAAACCGCCAGGGGCAATGGCGCAGCACTCGTCTGCGACGACCGTTGGCCTCTTCCTGACTCCTCATTCGACCGCCTGCTGATTGTTCACGGTCTGGAAGAAGCAAGCGACCCCCGCCGCCTGATGCGCGAGGCCTGGCGCGTGCTGGCGCCGGATGGGCGCGTCATCATTGTCATCGCCCACCGGCGCGGCGTCTGGTCACTGCTCGAGACGACGCCCTTCGCGGCCGGACGCCCTTATCTCAAGGGGCAAATGCAACGCCTTCTTGAA
>CAZSBU010000013.1:5707-25299 GCA_964605055.1 uncultured Caulobacterales bacterium
TTCTTGAAGGCGCGATGTTCAGGCCAACTGCGTGGAGCGGCGCGCTTTACTTCCCGCCGGTGGGCTGGTCGCTATTGTTGCGCGCCGCGCCTGCGTGGGAGCGCGCCGGAACGGAATTCTGGCCGGGGCTCGCCGGCGTTTTGCTTGTTGAAGCGGCCAAGGACATGGCTGCGCCCGTTGCCTTGGCGGGTGAGCGGGCGCGATCGCGGCTTGGGGTTGTCGCCCGCCCATCCGCCTATCGTCCCGCGTTCCGGCCAGCACAGCCCGACCTCGCCGCGGCTCCTTGCGCGCCCGGTCAGCAATCTGTCATAATCGGTTCGACCGCCGGGACTGCGCTGGCGGGAAAAGCAGAGCCAAGCGAACATGAGCGTGAATAGCATACGCCTCCCGCAGCCGCGGCCGGGCATTCTCGAAATCGAGCCTTATGTTCCCGGATCGGCGAAGGCCCCCGGCGCGTCGATCGTGTACAAACTGTCAGCAAATGAATCAGCGCTTGGCGCAAGCCCGCTGGCGATTGAAGCCTTTCGCGCCGCGTCCGGCGGGCTGCATCTTTATCCTGACGGGTCGGCGTTGGCGTTGCGCGAAAAAATTGGCGCGACATACGGCCTTGACCCTGCGCGCATTGTCTGTGGGGCCGGGTCCGATGAAATCCTGCAACTGCTTACGCGCGCCTATGCAGGTCCCGGCGACAATATCGTTCAGTCTGAATATGGGTTTCTCGTTTACGCGCTCGCCGCGAAATCCTGCGGCGCGGAGGTGCGGTATGCGCCAGAGAAAAATCTGACGGCGGACGTCGACGCGATGCTGGCGCTTGTTGATGCGCGCACGCGGCTCGTATTCCTCGCAAATCCGAACAACCCGACAGGCACTTATTTGCCTGACGGCGAAGTGCGCCGCCTTGCGGAGCAGCTGCCGTCTGACGTCATTCTCGTCATCGATGCGGCGTATGCCGAATACATGGATGCGCCGGACTACGCCGCCGGCGAAGCGCTTGTCGAGGACAACCAAAACGTCGTCATGACGCGGACGTTCTCTAAGATCTATGGGCTTGGCGGACTGCGTCTCGGCTGGGGGTATTGTCCGGCGTCCGTCGCTGATGTTTTGAACCGTATTCGTGGACCTTTCAACGTCAGCGCGGCCGCCATCGCGACGGGCGTCGCCGCGCTTGCCGATCAAGCATTCGTTGAGCGGAACCGCGTCTTTAACGCCGCTGAGCGGGCTTGGCTCGCCCAGCAACTAGGGGGCCTTGGGCTGCGTTTTCAGCCGGGTTTCGGGAACTTCCTCCTCGTTCACTACCCACCTGAAGGCGGCATGACAGCCCGGGAAGTTCAGGACCGCTTGCGAACCGGCGGCGTTATTGTCCGCGAGATGGGCGCCTATCGGCTTGGCGACTGGCTCAGGGTTTCGATTGGCCCGGCGGACGCCAACCGACGCTTTGTCGAACTTTTGTCTGGACTTCTTCCCCAAGCGCAAGGCGGCAATGACGCAAGACCTGGCGTTTAAGCGCGTTGCGATCATTGGCGTTGGCCTGATTGGCGCATCGCTCGCGAGGGCGGTTCGTGCAGAGAGCCTCGCGCGCGCTATTGTTGGCTTCGATCTTGACCCAGACGTCGCCGCCCGCGCGCTGGCGATTGGCGTCATCGACGAAAGCGCCGCCAATCCCGCCGAAGCGGTCGCTGGCGCGGACCTTGTGGTCGTCTCGACGCCTGTCGGGGCCATGAGCGCCGCCCTCGCCGCCGCCGCCGCCGCCGCGCCAGAAGGATGCCTGATCATCGATGTCGGCTCCGTGAAAGGCGTTGTCGCCGACGCGGCCGCTGCGCTCGGCGCCCGCGTCAGTATCGTGCCGTGCCATCCTGTTGCGGGTACGGAGCAATCCGGCCCTGACGCAGGTTTTGCCGATCTTTTTCGCGGCCGCTGGTCAATTCTGACGCCGCTCGCGCGGACGGACGACGCGTATATCGCCGCCGTGGCGCGCGCCGCAGCGCTCTGGCGGGGGATTGGCGCGCAGGTTGAAATCATGGACGCGGCCCATCACGATCTGGCGCTCGCTGTTACAAGCCACTTGCCCCACCTTATCGCCTTCACGCTTGTCGGCGCGGCGGACGATCTCGAAACAGTGACCGAGGCCGAGATCGTCAAATACTCCGCCGGCGGCTTCCGCGATTTCACGCGAATCGCCGCTTCCGACCCGGTAATGTGGCGGGATGTTTTCCTCAACAATCGCGAGGCGGTGCTGGAAGTGCTAGGGCGTTTCACCGAAGAGTTGGCGCTGTTGCAACGGGCAATACGGTGGGGCGATGGCGAAGCGCTGGCGACAGCGTTTGCGCGCGGACGCGCTCTCCGGCGCGCGATCGTCGCGGCAGGGCAAGAAACGCCCGCGCCGAATTTCGGCCGCGATAGAACCTGAACTCTATGCTCCCTGCGATTGTCGGGCTCGCGCTTGCCGTTGTCGCCGGATTTGCGACCCAGCGAGGCACAATATGCGCCGTCGCGGCCGTTGATCAGGCGATTGTGCGCGGCGACGGCCGCCGCTTCGTCGCTCTCATCGAAGCCGGCCTCTGGGCGATCTTTGTGTTGACGGTTGCGCGCTGGGCGGGCGTCGATCGTCTCTCTGCAATGACCGGACACGCGGTCAGTCTGTCCGTCGCATTAGGCGGGGCGGTCTTCGGCCTCGGCGCTGTGTTGAACGGGGCCTGCGCCTTTGGTTCGGCCGCCAAACTAGGGCAGGGCGATCTCGCTTTTGTCGGCACTGCTGTGGGTCTTTATCTGGGAGCGCTTGGCGCGCATTTCGTTATGGAGGGGCCTGTCGCCATCAGCAACGCCGGTCCGATCGCCGCGGCGCCCCTTGCCGCAGCCGTCCCCATCGCGGTTCTGTTCGTCGCGCTTCAGATTTTTCGCGTTACCAAAGGCGGGAAGATACGACGGTCGCTCGCTTCATTGACCGCTCGGCGTTGGTCGCCCTCACTAGCAGTCGCCGCGATTGGCGCTTCAAATGGCTTGATGGCGCTGGTAATCGCGGCCTGGCCGTTTTCCACTCTGCTCACGGAACTTGCGGTCGCCGGTCACGCCGGCGGGGCGCCGCTCAAGGTTGCTCTTGCTCTTGCGCTTGTTGGTGGCGCAACGCTTGGCTCCGTTACATCCGGGCGGTTCCGCCTGCGCTGGCCGGGCCTTGGATATGCAGCCGAGAAACTTGGCGCGGGCGCCTTGATGGGCGTCGGGGCGTATCTCGTGCCAGGCGGCAACGATGCGCTCGTGCTTTTCGGCGTCCCGCTGCTGCACCCGCATGCGCTTGTGGCGTTCGGAACAATGACCGCTGCGATCACAGTTGCTGTGCTCGCTACGCGGGGGCTTCGTCGAGTTTGATTTCGTGACCCCAAAGCCGATGCACGTGCCATAGCACTTCGTCGCGCGTTTTCGTATCGAGCGTGCGACCGTTATGTACGGTATGGCGCAGCGTCAGGCGGCGATTGCCTTCGAGGTCGGCCGAGACGACTTGAATATTCGGCTCGTGCGCACCGAGATCATACATCGAGGAAAGGCGCTCGCGCAGCGCCCGGAACCCGCGGTCGTCGTGTATCGCCTCGACATCGATATGGGATTCTTTGGCGTTATCCGAGAGCGCAAACATCCGCATACGGCGCATAACGGTAGGCGAAAGATATTGCAGGATGAAACTTTCGTCGCGAAAGTTCGCCCAGGCGTCTTTCAATGCGTCGCGCCAGTCGCCGCCTCTCGCCGACAGGCCAGCAATCGCCGGGAACCACTCGCGGTCCTCATCGGTTGGATGCTCGCAAATGCGCTTGATATCTTCCATCATGGCAAAGCCTAGCGCATAGGGATTGATGCCTGAATAGCGCGGATCGTCAAAGTCCGGCTGGAAGACGACCGATGAATGAGAGTGCATAAACTCCAGCATCGACCCCTCCGAGAGCATGCCGCGCTCGTAGAGGCTGTTCATGATGTAATGGTGCACGAACGTCGCGCAGCCTTCATTCATGACTTTAGTTTGCTTTTGCGGATAAAAGTACTGCGAGATATTTCGCACGATGCGGACGAGTTCGCGTTGCCACGGCTTTAGAACGGGCGAGGCCTTCTCAATGAAATAGAGAAGGTTCTCTTCCGGAAGCTTGATGTTGCGAACGGCCTCTTCGCGCTCTTCGACGTCGCTTTCCGGCTCTTCCACCGTCGGAAGGGTGCGCCAAATATCGTTGAAGTTCTTCTGCTCATGCTCCAAACGCGCGGCTGCCTTCGCGATCCGGTCAGCCTCCGACAGGCGCGGCGGGCGGGCGTAACGAAAAACGCCTTGATCCATCAATGCATGGGCGGCGTCGAGAATGCGCTCGACCTCGCCGAGCCCGTATTCGTCTTCGCACTTGGAAATATATTTCTTCGCGAAGTCGAGATAGGAAAGGATGCCCGTTGCATCCGTCCACTGACGAAATAGATAGTTGTTCTTGAAGAAATGATTGTGCCCGAAACAGGCGTGCGCCATGACCAGCGTCTGCATGGTCATGGTGTTTTCCTCCATCAGATAGGCGATGCAAGGATTGGAGTTGATGACAATCTCATAAGCGAGGCCCTGAAAGCCCCGGCTATACATCTGCTGGTCGCGGGCGAAGTGCTTCCCGAATGACCAGTGCCGGTACATCAGTGGCATCCCGTGCGAGGAATAGGCGTCGAGCATTTGTTCGGATGAAATGATCTCGATCTGGTTCGGATAAACCTCCAGCCCCAGGTCGTCGAGGGCGATTTCCTCGATCGCATTGTACGCGGACTTCAGGCGATCGAAGTCCCAGTCGCTGTCGGTGAAGAGGAGGCGTGATTTCACAGCGGGATCGCTCACGCGGCCTCTCTCTGGCCCTTGGCGAAAAGTTCGCGGAACACCGGAAAAATATCGGAAGGCTTGGCGATGCGCGTCTGGGCGAAGGTTTTCCAGCGCGGGGCGAAGGTGCGATAAGCGCGCCACAATTCAGCGCCGGAGTCCTTGTCCGAGAATACTTCTAGTTCGCGCTCGTCGAGAATTTCGATATAAGCGTAGTACTGACTGATAGGCATGACGTCTTCGTCGAGAATCTCGACGCAGCGCTTGGCGTCGCCGGATTGGGTGTAACCGTCTGACGCTTGCGCGACGTAAATATTCCACTCGTGAGCGGGATAGCGTTCGTTTTGCACTTCCAGCATTTTTTCAAGCGCGGTTGACACGACCGTGCCGCCCGACTGGCGGGAGTAGAAGAACGTCTCTTCGTCAACCTCTTCGGCGTGATGCGTGTGGCGGATGAAAACCACCTCGACGCGCTCATACCGTCGTTTCAAGAACAGGAAGAGCAGCATGTAGAATCGCTTGGCGAGATCCTTTTCGCGCTCGCCCATCGAGCCGGAGACGTCCATCAGGCAGAACATCACGGCGGCAGTCGTCTGTACCGGCGTCGGTTCGTAGGCGTTATAGCGCACGTCAAGTGGATCTATGTAAGGGGCCCAACGTCGACGCGCCTCCATTGCAGCGAGTTTTTCAAGAAGCGCGAGCTTCTCGGAAATTTCCTCTTCGTTCGGCTGCGATATGCGCTCGAGCGCAAAAAGCCGCTCTTTCAGTTCATTCATCTCTTTCGTCGAGGGGCGCCCAAGCGCCAGCCGGCGTCCGTGGGCGTTCCGCATCGTACGGACGATATTCATGTTTGTCGGCGTGCCGGACGAAGTGATGCCCGCCCGGCGCCACGCCACCGATTTGATTTCCTTCAGCGACCTTTTGACGAGATTGGGGAGCTCAAGGTCTTCGAAGAAGATATCGAGAAATTCGTCCTGGGTGAGCGTGAACTGAAAGGCGTCTTCTCCCTCGCCGGAATCGCTGGCTTCTTTCCCCTTGCCTTGCCCGCCGGATTTCGGCGGCTTTTTGATCTTGTCGCCGGCGCCAAATTCCTTGTTGCCAGGATGCACGCCGCGCCGCTCGCCGGCGTCCGGGCTCAGGCGAAAGCGCGGTTCGCGCGTAGATTTCGACGGGATGGTGATCTTTTCGCTTTTGTCGAGGTCGGATAGCGACCGCTCACGGATCGATTTATTGACAGCTTCCTTGATGTGCTCGCGCGCGCGCCGCAGGAAGCGCTGGCGGTTGCCCAGCGACTTGCCTTTCGGGTTCTTGCGGCGATCAATGAAATGGAAGCGGTTCATGAGGATACGGACCTGAAATCAGGAGTTGGGGCAAGCAAGCGATTCACTCTTCCCCCATCCCATTTCCTTCCTATCCCGCTTTGTTGACGCGCATGTACCACTCGACGAGGCGGCGCACCTGGCGCGGCGTATAGCCCCGATCCGTCATCCGCGCGACGAAGCTGTCGTGTTTGGCTTCGGTCTCGCTGTCTTTTTTCGAATCGAAGGAGATGACAGGCAGCAAGTCTTCTACCTGGCTGAACATTCGCTTCTCAATGACATTGCGCAGCTTTTCATAAGAGGTCCAGGCCGGGTTCCGCCCGCTGTTGGCAGCGCGGGCGCGCAAGGCAAACTTGACGACTTCGTTGCGGAAATCCTTCGGATTGGCGATGCCGGCCGGCTTTTCGATTTTCGACAGTTCGCCGTCCAGCGTCGCCCTGTCCATCAACTGGCCGGTATCGGCGTCCTTGAAATCCTGATCCTCGATCCACGCGTCCGCATAAGCGATGTATCGGTCGAACAGGTTCTGTCCGTATTCGCCATAACTTTCGAGATAAGCCTTCTGAACCTCTTTACCGATGAAATCGGCGTAGCGCGCCGAAAGTTCTGATTTAATGAAGTCGAGATACTGCTTCTCGGTCTCGTCCGGATACTGCTCGCGCTTGATTGCGGTTTCGAGCACATACATCAGATGCACCGGGTCGGCGGCGACTTCCTCCGTGTCGAAATTGAAGGTCTCGGACAGCACCTTGTATGCAAAGCGCGTAGAGATCCCGTCCATTCCCTCGTCAATGCCGGCGACGTCGCGATATTCCTGGTGGGACTTCGCCTTCGGATCGGAATCCTTCATCTTGTCGCCGTCATAGACGCGCAACTTCGAGAACAGGGTCGAATTCTCATGCTCCTTCAGACGCGTCAGCACGGAGAACCGTGCGAGAAGATCGAGCGTCTCGGGCGCGCAAGGCGCGTTGGCGAGTTCTGAGGAGGCGAGCAGTTTCTGATAAATCTGCCGCTCTTCCGTGACGCGCAGGCAATAGGGGACCTTGATGACGCTGATGCGGTCGAGAAACGCCTCGTTCGACTTGTTGTTCCGGAACATCTGCCACTCGCTTTCGTTCGAGTGGGCGAGAATGATCCCCTGGAATGGAATGGGACCGAGCGCTTCCGTGCCGACGTAATTGCCTTCCTGCGTCGCGGTAAGCAACGGGTGAAGCACCTTGATCGGCGCCTTGAACATCTCGACAAATTCGAGAAGCCCCTGGTTCGCGCGGCACAGTCCGCCCGAATAGGAATAGGCGTCCGTATCGTCCTGGCTAAAGTGCTCCAGCTTGCGGATATCAACCTTGCCGACGAGAGCGGATATATCCTGGTTGTTCTCGTCGCCCGGTTCGGTTTTTGTGATGCCTATCTGGCGCAATTTCGACGGGTAGATGCGCACGACCTCGAATTTCGAGATGTCGCCGCCAAATTCGTCGAGACGTTTGACCGCCCATGGGCTCATCATGCCGGTCAGCCGCCTTTGCTCGATGCCGTATTTGTCGGCGAGGAGCGACTTCAATTCGGGCGATTGGAAAAGACCAAGCGGGCTCTCGAATACCGGCGATATCTCTTTCCCGGCCTTCAGCACATAGATGGGGTAGATCTCCATCATGTCTTTCAAGCGCTCGGCGAGAGAAGACTTGCCGCCGCCTACGGGCCCCAGAAGATAAAGAATTTGGCGCTTTTCCTCGAGGCCCTGCGCGGCGTGGCGGAAGTAGGACACGATCCGCTCGATCGTGTCCTCCATGCCGTAAAATCCCTCAAACGCCTTGTAGCGCCTGATCGTCCGATTAAAGAAAATCCGGGCAAGACGCGGATCGCGGGAGGTGTCGACCATCTCCGGCTCGCCAATAGTCTTGACCATCCGTTCCGCCGGAGAGGCGTAAAGCATGACGTCGTCCCGCGCCGCCAAGAGGTAATCCCGGAGCGACATGGATTCCTGCTTCACACGGGAATAGCCCTCGCTGAATAGGTCGAACACGTCCAATCCGTCGCTCGAAAAACCCGTCGCCATAGACCTCACGCTCACTTTCTCTGACGTTCGCCGCCCAAACGTCGCCCATTCCCGATTTGTCCGCCCATCGTTCGGATGGGCCAAATGCGCCGGCTACGCGCACGAATGACGCTGGTTAGCCAGCGCTGCAGCTCGTCGCTGCTATTGTGAATGATCAATTGCAGGCGACGCCGCACGCCGTCGCGCTCCGGCTCATCGATGATGTGGGGAATCCGCATCTTCGCGCAAGAGCGCTTAGTCTCAACAGGGCGCGGCGCGATGGCGTTGGTCAAACGCAGGTGCGCCGGGGACAGTGCAGCCGAAGAATTGCAAACCAATTGCATTCGCCACCTCTTTCCAACCCGCGCCCAGTGGCGCGCGTCGCCGAAATCGTAGCTACTTCATCCCCGTCGGTCTTGCCGGCCGCTTCTCTTTTTCAGTCCCCGCGCGTCCCACCTCAAGGCTTCCGGAAGTGGCTCCGCGCCGGTTTAGTTTGGTCCCGTACCGCTCGGCAGCGTCTTGCCGGCAACCGAAGCCGCGACGATGCGTTGACAAACCCCTGTCGCGGCAAGGTTAACGTCGACCCCTTAAAAAATGTCTCACGCCCCCGCCTCGATGCGAACATTGTAACGCGATTGCGGCGAGGTTGCGACAACCGATTTACACCGCGCGGCGCTTCGACGCTGACGCGCGTCGCTGCTGCCGGCAGCTAAATCGTTGGCACTGTCGACGGCCGTCTGCCAAAGAAAATCGCGTTGGATTTGGCAGGGTCGGCGCGCGATTGCGGTCGACGCTGTTGCGCCGGGGAGGTAAATTCGCACTGCGGGGCACAACGCACAACAACAGGGAGGCGCGTATGACGCTGCCACTTGGACAATCCGTTCCCGATTTCACGCAGGACTCAACGGACGGGCCAATCCATTTTCACGAATGGATCGGCGACAAATGGGCGGTGCTTTTCAGCCAACCCGAAAGACTTCACGCCGGTCTGCACGACCGAACTGGGCGAAGTCTCGCGCCTTAAATCCGAATGGGACAAACGCAATGTCAAAGTGATCGCGTTATCGGTCGATCCCGTGGACGACCACACGCGGTGGGTGCGCGACATCGAGGAGACGCAAGGCGCGAATATCTGGTATCCGATTCTCGCGGATGCCGATCAGAAGGTGTCGAAGCTTTACGGGATGATCCATCCAGATGCCGCTGCGAATATTACGGTGCGGTCGGTCTATGTCATCGACCCCCACAAAAAACTCCGCCTGACAATCACCTACCCACCGTCGACGGGGCGCGACTTCCGGGAGATCCTGCGGACGATCGACAGCCTCCAGCTTACGGACGGCTACAAGGTGGCGACCCCAGTTAATTGGCGCGATGGCGATGACGTCATCATCGTTCCCTCGCTCACGGATAAGACGGAAATGCAAAAGCTGTTTCCGAAAGGATGGAAAGAGATCAAGCCCTATCTGCGCGTAACGCCACAACCTAACAGGTAGGCGCTAGCGGCAATTACGGGCGCGCAAGCGCCTCATCGATCAACGCGGCTGTCTTCTCGGCGCCGAATATCTTCGCGAAGGGCCCCATTCGGGGTCCTTCCGCTTGTCCGAACACGACGTGATAGATCGCGCCGAACCAGTCGCGGATGTTCTTCTCGAAGCCCGCCGCCTTGCCGGCGTCGAAGGTTGCGGTCTGGTAAGCGTCCTCAGCCGCCCCATCGCCGATCGCGCGCAGGCGCGCAGCGAGGTCCGCAAGGCCCGCGCGTTCAGCGTCAGTAGGCGGACGGAAAGATTTCTTCGGCGCGATGAAACGATCGAAATATTTCTGCGCATAGCCAATCAGCGCATCGGCCGCGGCCAATTCGGCCTCTCCAGCGGCGGGGCGATACTTCCGGATGAAGCCCTGAATGACCCCTCGGTCAGCGCCGCCTACAGCGCCAACGAGCGTCAGCAGCAGGCCGAAGGACACCGGCGAGACAGCATCCGGCGGCGCCCCCTCGTGGATGTGCCAGGCGGGGTTATCAAGCGCCGCGGCGCCCTCCGTCTCCGCATATTTCTGCAGGTGCGCGAGATAATCGTCCGCCATTTTCGGGATGACGTCGAAATAGAGCTTTTTCGCCGCCTTCGGATTCTGGAACATGAAAAGCGACAGGCTTTCGGGCGAGGCATATGTCAGCCATTCCTCGATAGAGATTCCATTGCCTTTTGTTTTGGAAATCTTTTTGCCGTCCTCATCGAGGAAGAGTTGAAAGTTGAAGCCCTCCGGCGGCGTTCCGCCCAGCGCCTTGACGATACGGTTCGACAGCCGAACAGACTCGGTAAGGTCCTCACCCGCCATTTCGTAATCAACGCCAAGCGCCAGCCAGCGGCCTGCCCAGTCCGCTTTCCACTGAAGCTTCGCCGCGCCGCCGCGAACGGAAGATTTGACCCGTGTCCCGTCTTCATCCTCGAAAACGATCTCGCCAGTAGCCGCGTTGCGTTCGAGCAATGGTACGTAGAGAACGCGGCCTGTCGTGGGGGACAGAGGCAGGATCGGCGAATAGGTCTCGCGGCGCTCCTCGCCGAGGGACGGAAGCATGATGTCCATCACCGCGTCGTAGCGCTCAAGCACGCGGATCAGCGTTTCGTCGAACTGGCCGCTCTTGTAGCATTCGGTGGCGGAGAGAAACTCATAGTCGAAGCCGAATTGGTCGAGAAACGCCTGCAGCATGGCGTTGTTGTGATGGGCGAAGCTCGAATGGGGCGTGCCGAAAGGGTTGGGAACGCTCGTCAGCGGCATCTGAAGGTGCTGCGCCAGCATTTCCTGCTTCGGCAGGTGCGGCGGCACCTTCCGCATGCCGTCCATGTCGTCAGAGAATGAAATGAGGCGCGTCGCCTGCCCGGTGATCAGTTCATAGGCCCGGCGGACCATCGTCGTGCGCGCAACCTCGCCGAACGTTCCGATGTGCGGCGGCCCCGAGGGGCCGTAGCCGGTTTCAAACACGATTGGCCCGTTTACGCCTATTCGCTCCATTCGGCGGGCGAGGCGGCGCGCTTCCTCGAAGGGCCAAGATTTGGCGGCGGCGATCGCATCAGCGTCGAACGTTTTTTTTGGCAAGGACATGACCTGTGTAGTGGACATTGTGGCGTACCCGAGGGAGCGCTTGCAGGAAGCAAATCAGTTCGCGCGTCAGCGGAAGACATTGCGCGAAAACGCAAGACTTATGGTCCGGCGCGTTTGCGGTCAACGCGGCGTCTGGCTGGAGCCGCAGGCGGTTTGTCGCCCGTTCGTTGCTTTTTCGCCCGTTCGCGATAGCTTGCGAACGCCTGACGCACGAAACACCCGGAAAAGGAATCGCCGACCATGCCCGCCGAGCGCGTCGCCCAGCTTACGCCCCAAGAGGCGATTGTATACTTGATGGTGATGTCGTCGGCTTCTGACGGCAGGCTCGCCGAGGCGGAACTGCGCACGATCGGACGGGTCGTTCGCTCTTTCCCGTTATTTTCCGAAGCTGATGAAGAAAACCTCGTGAATATGGCTGAGGCGTGCGGCCGGTTGATGGGCTCTGACGATGGCCTACACAAAGTATTGGCGGCCGCAGCCGCCGCACTGCCTGACCATTTGTCAGAAACGGCCTATGCGGCCGTTGTTGATGTGGTCACCGCGGACGAAGGTCTTGTCGCCACCGAGATCCGCGTGCTGGAACTGGTTCGCGATGCGCTCAATGTTTCCGATGACGGGGCGGCTGCAATCGAGCGTGCGGCGCGGGCTCGTCATATGACGATGGATAACGAAGGCTGAACGCATATTCGAGTTTGATTGACGGGCGGCCCGGAATGGGGCCGCCCGGTGTTGTTTCGAGTTGGCGTCAATGGAGCTGCAACAGCGCTTACGACGCGCTGTAATGCAGCGAAGCAAGACGTTGATCGCTAATCTCTGCGATCCACTGATCCGCTAACTCCATTGCGCAGCGTTGGCGTTCTGCAAAATAGCGTACATCTTCGGGACGGCACGCGCGCATGGCTTTTCGCGTGAGCCGATTGTGGAGTTTCTCGACGGCTGCGGCGTCACGAAGTTCAGCCGTGTTGTATTTAAAAGCTACCCGCTCAGCCGCGAGAGCGGGGGTAAAGGCGACAAGAGCGGCGGCGAGACTGGTCAAGGCGAGTTTCTTTTTTGGCGTCGTCATGGCTGTATCCTTTAAATTCAAGTCACGCGCCCTCTGATCCCTCGACAGATACGATTATGACGTCATCGGATCAGATGGCGAGTCGCCCCGTCGCGCCTTTAGACCCAATCGCCGCATAGGTAATTCTACTTCGCCGATCCCGGTGGCGCGATTTTCTGGGCCGGTTTTTGCGCCCATCCTCGCCCTGTTCTACAAATTTGATCGGTGAGACTTTGGCGCTCGCGCATGATAATCCCGTTTCCACTTATGGACTGAGCGCACTACAATGTCGGGCTACAGTACGGAGAACTTTAATGTCGGATTTGGTTTCCTTCGTGAGCCGCGTGATGGCGGCTGGTGCGTCCGGTTTATGGGCGCTAGCCGGCGTGTCGTTGGCCGCCCTGGATGAAGATGCGTTGGCGCGTTACGCCGCCGGCGATTATGACGCAGCTGTCATCGCCGCTGAGATGGCTGGCGGACCAGACAATCTGGCGCTTGCAGCAAGAGCGCTCAACGCAGTCGCGTATTTCGACGACGGCCGTAAATCGACACGCAAAATAGCTGGCGGAGCGCTTGAATATGCGGAGGCTGCGCTCGCGATTGAGCCTGATCATCCTGAAGGTCACCTTCAGGCGGCGATCAGCCTCTCACTGCGCAGCGCCAAGATGTCGCCTGTGCGCGCCCTGCTGATGGACCTGCCGGTGCGCGCCCGCAAGCATATTGATCGTGCGCTTGAGTCGAGCCCTGATAATGTCTGGGCTCTGTCGACGTCAGGCGCGTGGCGCGTCGAAGTTGCCCGGCGCGGCGGCGGCGCGCTGTTTGGCGCTGACCCCGAGCTCGGTTACGAAGAACTCAGGAAGGCGCGGGCCGGCGCGCCGGACAATGTCGCCATAGCCTATGAAGCAGCGCTTCGCCTTTTGGCGAGCCGGCGCGAGGAATGGCGGCCGACTGCGATCGAGGCGCTCGAAGTAGCGGTGGCTGAAGCGCCCGACACGCAGTTCGAGGCCGACCTGCAGGCGAAAGCTCGAGAATTGCAGGCGGCAGTTGAAGCAGGGCCGGATGCAGTTCGTGAATTCGTCAACGCGCAGCCCTGATCGCTGCGCGCCAATGATCGACGAAGAAGCCTCAGCGCCCGCGGTTGTCTGCCGGATCGCAACAGCCAACGAATGGGACGTGGCGCGGCGGACGGGCGCCTTGCCGACGCGCGACATCGACGCGCGCGACGGCTTTTTGCACCTGTCCGGCATCGACCAGGTCCTCAACACCGCCAACCGCCATTTCGACAATGAGGACGCTCTGCTCGTGCTCTGTGCACAGACGGCTAGTTTCGGCGACGCCTTGCGTTGGGAAAAGTCCGGGGGCGGCGAGTTATTTCCGCATCTTTACGGTGCGTTTGACGCGGCGCTTGTCTGCGACGTTCGAGCCTTGTATCGCGATCCGTCAGGAGATTTCGCGTTTGCGGAAGCGTGCTCCGAATGAAGGCGCCGCGCATATTGGCTGACGTGGGCGTGCGCGCCTTACGCCTCCTCGACCCTGAGAAGGCGCACGAAGCAACGATCAGCCTCCTTCGCGGCGGGCTTGGTCTCAACGTTCCGGACAAAGATAATCCCGCCCTTCGGGTGAAAATCGCAGGCATTGATTTTCCCAATCCCCTCGGGCTAGCCGCCGGGTTTGACAAGAACGCTGAGGCCCCCGACGCGCTTTTAAGGCTTGGTTTCGGTTTCGTTGAAACTGGCGCCGTGACGCCGCTTCCGCAGCCGGGAAATCCGCGTCCGCGCGTTTTCCGCTTGCCGGAAGATGGAGCGGTCATAAATCGATACGGGTTCAACAATGACGGACTTGTCGCATTTGCCCAACGCTTGAAATTGCGCAAGGGACGGGGCGGCGTTGTCGGCGTCAATCTGGGGGCCAACCAGGACAGCGCTGACCGGACCGAAGATTACGTGGCTGGCGTCGTTGCGCTCGAAGGGCTCGTTGATTTCTACACGGTCAATGTCTCATCGCCGAACACGCCGGGCCTGCGCGCCTTGCAAGACAAAGCGGCGTTAATGGAGTTGATGTCGCGGGTGCAGGCTGCGCGTGACAATCTGGCTTTGCCGGCTCCCGTATTCCTGAAAATTTCGCCGGATCTCAACGACGAAGACAAGTCGGACATCGCAGATGTGGTTCGCGCACTTGGGGTCGAGGCTTTGATCGTTTCGAACACTACGGTGGCGCGCGATCCCACTCTTCGAAGCGCGCATGCGGCGGAGAAAGGTGGGCTCTCTGGCCGGCCGCTTTTTGCCGTTTCAACTGAAATGCTGCGTGATTTCCGGCACGTATTGGGCGCTACAACCCCGCTCATTGGCGTAGGCGGCGTTTTCTCTGGCGACGACGCTTACGCCAAAATCAAAGCAGGCGCCTCTCTCGTGCAACTCTACACGGCGCTTATTTACCACGGGCCGGGCCTGATCCCGCAAATAATCAACCGGCTCGATGAGTTATTAAGCGAGGACGGGTTCTCAAACATTGCTGAGGCCTGTGGCGTTGACGCCTGAGATGGCCGCCCGAAAAAGTTTGGCCCGATTAAGTGCTTTCAGGGCTCGGTTCATCAAAAGTGACGCGTATCTCACCATTGGCGGCGGCGACAGTTCGATAAAAGCAACTTCGCCTGCCAGTGTGGCAAGCAGCGCCCGTCTGTTCGACAACGAGTTCTACCGCATCCTGATCGCAATCAATCCGTATTGCGACTATGCGCTGCCGGTGTCCGGACGTCTCGCCCTTTCGCCAAAGCTTCTTGCGCGAGCGAGACCAATAGTGGGCCTCGCCCGTCGCAAGCGAGAGCTTTAAAGCCTCCTCGTTCATCCACGCGATCATCAGGAGGCGACCGGTGACAGAGTCCGTTGCGGCGGCGGCAATCAATCCATCGGCGCCAAACCGGGGCGCGATCGTTGCGGTCTCTTCGATCGTCTCCGCCCCGGTCATTGAAGGTCTCCGAAATCAGCCTTTGATGAGGCGCAGGAAGCGTTCCTCAAGGGCAGGGTTTTTGCGAAACTCGCCAGTAAATTGCGTAGTGATCGTATCGACGCCGTGTTTGTGAACGCCGCGCGTCGACATGCACTGATGCTCGGCTTGTATCAGCACGGCTACGCCACGCGGCTGAAGCACGGTTTCGAGCGTCGTCGCGATTTGCGCGGTTAGTTTTTCCTGCACCTGTAAGCGTTTCGCGTAGACGTCAACGAGTCGCGCAAGTTTGGAAATTCCGACAACCTTGTCAGACGGGAGATAAGCGATATGCGCCACGCCGATAATCGGCGCCATGTGGTGCTCGCAATACGACTCAAGCCGGATGCCTTTGAGCAGTACGATGTCATCGTAGCCGCCAACCTCCTCAAATGTCCGGGCAAGGATTGATTCTGCATCTTCGTCGTAGCCGGAGAACCACTCTTCAAACGCTTTGGCGACGCGCTTCGGCGTGTCGATCAATCCCTCGCGGGTGGGGTCGTCACCAGCCCAACGGATGAGAGTGCGAACGGCGGCTTCAGCCTCGGCGCGGGTTGGACGGGAGGAAAGCATTGTCGTCTCGTCGGCGGCACGCGCGGCGATGTCGTAGGCAATGGCGGTCATGGGCCTGTCCTATCGTTCAGAAGCGATTACAAATTCGCGGTTCTCAGGGAGATCGCGGCTCGAAGCTAATTAGCTACGCTGATTATTTAAGCATGGATTAGTCCGATCCCAAGGGCATGAAATTAGCCGATCCATGCAACCGGAGGGCGCGTTCAGCCAAATTTACTTGCAACCCGCAGATTCTTTTTGGTTTTTCGTGCGGATCACAGTTGCTTGTTCGGGCGGCTGAAAGGCGCAGCTTGTCTCCATGCCCAAATCGGCGCGACCCCAACGCCAGATTTGACAACCGGCCCCGTTCAATTAGCTCTGTCGGTCATATGGCGCTCGCCCTCTTCGACACGCTTTCTCGCGCGGTTCGTCCTTTCATTCCGGGGGATCCGTCCCGTGTAACAATGTATGTATGTGGCCCGACGGTTTACAGCCATGCGCATATCGGCAATTTCCGCGCAGCGGTCGTCTTCGACCTTCTCTTCCGCTTGTTGCGACATGAATATGGCGCGGACTCGGTCGTCTATGCGCGCAACCTGACGGACATCGACGACAAGATCATCCGCGCGGCGCAGGAGACCGGCGAGACGATTTCAGCTGTGACGACGAAGTACGCCCGTCTCTACAGAGACGAGACAGCCGCGCTTGGCGTTTTGGGCCCGACCCTTGAGCCGCTGGCGACTGAAAACATCTCCGCCATGGTTGGCCTCATCGACCGCCTGTTGGCGCGCGGGGCAGCTTACGAAGCAGAGGGACACGTGCTCTTTTCGGTTTCCAAGGCGCCTGGCTATGGAGCCTTGTCGGGTGTTGACCGCGATGAGATGGTCGCCGGCGCCCGGGTCGAAATTGCGCCCTACAAGGTCGATGCAGCCGATTTCGTTCTCTGGAAGCCGTCCGCTCCCGATGAGCCCGGATGGGAAAGTCCATGGGGACGCGGGCGCCCGGGCTGGCATATCGAGTGTTCGGCCATGATCGAGGCCGCTCTCGGCCAAACAATAGACATTCACGGTGGTGGGCAGGACCTGCGCTTCCCCCACCACGAAAACGAACTGGCGCAGTCAAGCTGCGTCCATGACGGCGCCCCACTCGCTCGCTATTGGCTCCATAATGGTTTTCTGCGCATGGGCTCTGAGAAAATGTCCAAATCGCTCGGCAACGTGGCGCTGCCCCGTGACCTGCTGAAGGTTTGGCCCGGCGAGGCGCTGCGGTTTGCGCTTTTGTCAGCGCACTACCGTCAGCCGCTCGAATGGACGGACGGGTTGATCGAGCAGAGCCGTCGGCAGTTGGACCGCTTTTATCGCGCGCTTGGCGACGCTCCCGGCCACGAGAGCGTCGCGGTCGACCCGCCGCCAAGCGTTGTGCTGGCGCTTCAGGAAGACCTGAATTCGCCTGAGGCGATTGCAGGCCTCCATTCACTGCGTGACATCGTGGTGCAGACGAGCGATCCGGCGGCGAAAGCGCGCGCTGCGGCGCGGTTGAAGGCCGCTGGCGCCCTTATGGGGTTTCTTTCTGACACCCCCGACACCTGGTTCAAGCGGCGGCCGGATGAGGCCAGCGGGCTCGATGACGCGGCTATCGAGGCATTAATCGCCGAGCGTGCGGAAGCCCGCAAAGCGAAGAACTTTGAACGATCGGACGAGATCCGAAACGATTTGGCGAAGCGCGGCGTTATCCTGGAGGACAGTCCGGGTGGGGCGACATGGCGACGAGCTTGAGCGGATGCTGCGGGTTGCCCTCGGCCGGCGAGGCTGCGACCGGGACGCGCGGGAACCGCTTTTTTCTCGGCGTGGCGGCATTCGTCAGCTAGGACTCGCGGGGAGCCTTCAAGCAATGGCCCTACCCCAAGCGCCCCATTCACGCGGCGACGCGTTCAGCGAAAGAAGCATTAATTGATGAGTCAGGTTCTCAATTCATTTCGCACCGGCCCCGACGCGGACGGAAGGTTTGGAAATTTCGGCGGCCGCTTCGTCGCCGAGACGCTCACCCCGCTCGTTCTGGAGCTGAGCGCCGAGTATGACCGGGCGAGAAAAGACCCGCAATTTCATAAGGATCTTGAGTACTACCTGAAGCACTACGTGGGCCGACCCTCGCCGCTCTATTTCGCCGCGCGGCTGACGGAACATGTACGGTCGTCCGCGCCAAAGGGGCGCGGCGCGAAGATCTATTTCAAGCGCGACGAGCTCAATCATACCGGCGCACACAAGATCAACAACTGCATGGGTCAGATTTTGCTGGCCCTACGGATGGGCAAAACGCGGATCATTGCCGAGACAGGCGCAGGCCAGCACGGCGTGGCCACAGCCACCGTCTGCGCGCGTTTCGGCCTGCCTTGCGTCGTTTACATGGGCGCGACAGACGTAGAGCGACAAAAGCCGAACGTATTCCGGATGAAGCTGCTTGGCGCGGAGGTCGTACCCGTGATCTCAGGCCGGGCGACCCTGAAGGACGCCATGAATGAGGCGTTGCGCGACTGGGTGACCAACGTCGCCGACACTTTTTATATCATCGGCACGGCGGCCGGGCCGCACCCATATCCGATGATGGTGCGCGACTTTCAGTCGGTGATCGGCGTTGAGGCGAAGGCGCAGATGCTGGAAGCCGAGGGCCGCTTGCCGGATGCGATCATGGCTTGCATTGGCGGCGGATCGAACGCCATCGGACTGTTTCACCCGTTTTTGGATGATCCCGACGTCGAGATCATCGGCGTCGAAGCTGGCGGGCACGGGGTCGAAACGGGCGAGCACGCCGCCTCTCTGGCTGGCGGGCGACCGGGCGTCCTGCACGGCAACCGTACCTATCTCCTCCAAGACGAAGACGGCCAGATCAAGGACGCGCATTCAATTTCGGCTGGTCTCGACTATCCCGGTATCGGACCTGAACATGCGTGGCTGCATGAAACCGGCCGGGTCTCTTACCTCTCGGCAACCGACGACGAGGCGCTCGCGGCATTCCAGATCTGCGCGAAACTGGAGGGAATCATCCCGGCGCTGGAGCCCGCCCATGCCCTTGCGCGCGCGCTTGAAAAGGCGGCGGAGATGCCGCGCGACGATATTCTGCTGCTGAATATGTGCGGCCGGGGCGATAAGGATATCTTTACCGTAATGGAACTTCTCGGCGGATAGGGCGAAAGACGTCAGTGCAAACGCACTCAAATTCCCGCGAACTGTCGCGAAAGTTTGCGCGTTGGGGACCAAAACCGTTAAACTGATGTTGTTAATCTTGAACAGCCCCTCTGCGGGCGTGCGTCATTGTCAAACGCCTACAGAGAGAGACCTCGACCCTTGTCTATAACCGCTCGCTACGGCGCCCGTCCGCACAACCGCCCGTCCGTTACCCGATCAGGCGGCAGAACAGCGGGCATATACGATACTGCTTCGCGCACCAGCGAGGCGACGCTCCGGCGCATCTCCGCCCATTGCGCTTCTTACCAAGGCGCCAGCGTCACCCGAAGTCTCGGCCAGGTTTCCCTCAGCCTCGGCATCTATTTTGCGCTGATGGCGGGATCGATCGCGGCGATCGCCTACGTGTCGCCACGGCTTTCTTTGCTGATCGCGCCGGTCGCGGGGCTCATGCTTGTAAAGCTGTTCACCATCCAGCACGATTGCGGGCACGGCAGCTATTTCGCATCAAAGCGCGCCAATGACGCGCTCGGGTTTTTCATCAGCATCCTGACGTTCACGCCGT
>CAZSBU010000014.1:0-4978 GCA_964605055.1 uncultured Caulobacterales bacterium
CGCCATGCGCCTGCGCCGACGACGCCGAACGCAACGACCGCGAGCCCAAAATGGGCGAGCGCCATCGCTACATAGGCCGCGGGTAAAGTGCGCGTCCGCGCAAAGGCGCCAGGCGCAAAGATACGCACACGGCGCGCCATATCGGTTGCAATCGAGGCGGCCGCCCAGAAGGCAAGCGCAGCCGCGCTGAGCGCCGCAACCTCGCGCGGAGCCCCGACCCATAACAGGATCGCAACGCCAGCCATCGCTGCAAGCGCCGCCGGCCACAGGCGCGCCAATGCGTCGCGAAGCGAGCCGCGCTTCCACGCAAGCGCCGCCGCAGGGCCGATGAGGAATAATGTCAGCCCGGCGAAGGGAAGAAAGGCGAGGTTGAAATACGGCGCGCCAACGGAAAGTTTCTCGCCGCTGACAACGTCAATAAAGAGCGGATAGAACGTGCCGATGAAAACCGTCGCGCAGGAGGCAACGAGTACGGCGTTGTTGACGAGAAGCCCGCCTTCCCGGCTGACCGCGTCGAACCGCGCCGATCCCGCGAGCGCTGGCCCCCGCAGGGCGAATACGGTCAGCGAGCCGCCGACGACAATCCCCAGAATGGCGAGGATGAATACGCCTCTTGCGGGGTCTACGGCGAAGGCGTGCACGGACGTCAGCACGCCGGATCTGACGAGGAAGGTGCCCACCAGGCTCAGCGAGAAGGCGAGGATCGCCAGCAGCGCCGTCCAGGCCTTGAACGCCCCGCGCACCTCCAACGCTCGCACCGAATGGATTAGGGCCGTACCCGCAAGCCAAGGCATGAACGAGGCGTTTTCCACCGGGTCCCATGCCCAGAACCCACCCCAGCCCAGTTCGTAATAGGCCCACCAGCTGCCCAGCGCGATGCCCACCGTCAGGAACGACCACGCCGCCAAGGCCCAAGGCCGCACAACGCGGCCCCAGGCTTCGTCAATCCGCCCCGTCAGCAACCCCGCCACCGCAAACGCAAAAGTGATCGAGAAGCCGACATATCCGAGATAAAGGAAGGGCGGATGCAACACCAATCCCGGGTCTTGCAGAAGCGGGTTCAACCCCTGCCCGTCTGCAGGCGCGGGCGTCAGCCGGTCAAACGGGTTCGATGTGAATATAATGAACGCGAAAAAAGCGACGGAAATCGCTCCCTGTATCGCCAGGGTGTTGGCGGTCAGCGCTTCGCCTCGTTTCGCCGATCGACCAAGAGCGAGCGCCGCTCCATAACCGGCAAGGATCAGCGCCCACAGCAGCATTGATCCTTCATGGTTGCCCCAGGCCCCGGTCAGCTTGTAGATAAATGGCTTAGCGCTATGAGAGTTATCCGCCACCGTCCGAACTGAAAAATCAGAGGTTGCAAAAAGGTACAGAAGCGCGCCGAATGCGCCAACGGTAAGAACGAACTGAATAATCGCCGCTCGGCTGGCAAGCGCCGCCAGCCGCCGGTCTCCGGCGATCGACCCGGCAAGCGGGAACGCGCTCTGAAACACGGCTGCTAGCAGCGCGAGGATGAGGAGGATCTGGCCAAGTTCTGCGATCATGGAAATGTTATAGGGCGGTTTTTGGTTCCGCAGGATGACTCTTCGAGCCGCGCGACAATGTTTCCTGCGATATCAACGGTGAATGATTGATAATTGGATCCATATCCAGCGTACTCCAATCGAGCGGGTCTCAGAGAAACCAAAAGGCGGAATTGCCGGCTTTAGCAAGCGAGAGCGATGACGGAAACACTGACTGCACTGTTAGAACTGGGTGGCTATGGCGGGTTTGTCTGGCCCGCTTATGGTATTTCCGCGCTTGCCATCGGGCTGACGGCATTCGTTATCCGCCGGCGCGCACGCCAGCTTCGCCGGCGTCTCGACGCGTACGACGAGCAAGGCAAAGCTGCAAACAGCATCAAGACTTTCTCATCGCGCAGCGCCGGTCGGCCGGCGGTGAAGGTATCGCTACCGCCGGTAAAGGTGGCGGGTGTAAGGCAGGCCGGCCAAGTCAGCGGCTCTTCCAGCGGATCAGCGTCCTGAGCCCGACGCGATGAATGCCCCGCCCAAAATTCCTCCTGAGCCAGCCGCCGGCGCCGGGCTGATCGTGCGAGGTCTAGGGGCGGGACGAGGCGGGCGACCTGTTCTCGCCGGCGTCGATCTTGACCTCGAACCCGGTACGGCCACCATTCTTCGCGGCCCCAACGGGGCCGGGAAATCGACCCTCCTGCGCGCCATGGCGGGGCTTGTCCGGCCAACAAGCGGATTGATCGCCGTTCGCGGCGGCAATGGCGGGTTGCGGGAGAACGTCGTCTACATCGGGCACGCCGATGCTGTTAAAGCCGCGCTCACGGTTCGCGAAAACATTGACTTCTGGCGAAGCATGTACGGCGCACGCACGGCTCTTGCGCCCGAGATTTCCGAGCGCATGCGGCTCCGGAACCTGCTCGATCAACGCGCCGCGACGCTCTCGGCCGGCCAGCGCCGCCGCCTCGGCTTCTGTCGCGCGCTGGTGTCCGGCAAGCCGATCTGGCTGCTCGACGAGCCAACCTCCGGCGTCGATGCTGGCGCCGTAGAGACGATCATTCGCGAAATCGAAACGCACTGTCAGATGGGCGGCCTCGTGATCGTGGCGACGCACGAGCCGATCGCGCTCGGAAACGCCCGTACAGTTTTCATCGAGCCGGCGCGATGAAAGTCGCCCGCGCAATCGTCGCCCGCGATCTAACCCTCGCAGTCAGGGCCGGCGGTGGAACGTTTCAGGCAATATTGTTCCTCAGCCTTGCGGTGATCATTTATGCGCTGGCGGTGGGACCCGACATTGGCGCTTTGTCGCTCGTCGCCGCGCCGATTCTCTGGGCTTCAGCCCTTCTTGCGACCATCGTGTCGCTGGACCGCGTGTTTCAAGCGGACTTCGAGGACGGCTCGCTCGACGTGCTCGTAGAAACGAGCGACACGCTATCGCTATCTGTGTTCGCGAAGGCGGTCAGTCACTGGCTCTCGACGGGCCTGCCGCTTGTGATCGCTGCGCCGATTCTCGGTATTTTGCTCGGGCTTGAGCCGGAAGGATACCTTCCGGTGGCGGCCTCGCTCGCGGTCGGCACGCCCGGCTTGTCGCTGATCGGCGTGCTTGCGGCGGCGATCACGGTCTCGCTGCGCCGCGCGAGCATTCTCGTTACGCTGCTGACCGCGCCGCTCTATGCCCCTGTCATCATCTTCGGCGTAGGAGCCGCCAAGGCGGGCGCTGCGGGAGAGGCGGTTTATGCGCCATCGATGCTGATCCTTGCGGCGATAAGCCTCTTTGCTGCGATCGTTGCGCCGCTTGCGGGCGCGGCGGCGATCCGCTTGAACCTCGACTAAGAAGAGGAAACTGCATCATGGCGGCGGCGATCTACGAGTTTGCCAATCCACAAAGATTTGAGACTGCCGCGCAGCGGGTCATTCCGTTTGCTGCGGCGAGCGCTGCGATCCTACTTGCGTTCGGGCTTTACTTCGCTCTTTTCGCGTCGCCTGCCGATTATCAGCAGGGCGACTCGGTCCGAATAATGTACGTACACGTGCCCGCCGCGTGGATGGCCATGATGTGCTATTCGATCATGGCGATGTCCTCGATCACAGGCTTTATCTGGAAACATCCCATCGCTGATGTCGCCGCGAAATCCACTGCGCCGATCGGCGCCGTTTTCACGTTCCTAGCCTTGGTTACCGGCTCGCTGTGGGGCAAACCGACCTGGGGCGCCTGGTGGGCGTGGGACCCGCGTTTGACGTCAGTTCTTATACTGTTTTTTCTTTATCTCGGCTATATCGCCATCTGGGAGGCGATCGATGACAAGTCGCGCGCGGCGCGTATCGCCGCAATCGTTTGTGTCGTTGGTTTCATCAATGTGCCAATCATCAAGTTCTCGGTCGACTGGTGGAAACGCGGGCTACATCAACCGGCAAGCGTTCTGCGTGCGGACGGGCCGAGCATTCACTCATCTATGATGACCCCGCTGTTCTTGATGGCTGTCGCCTACATGGCGATCTACCTCTGTCTCGTCCTTATCTCGATGCGCAATGAATTTGCCGAGCGGCGCCTCGCACGCCTGGAACGCGGTCGCGAAGAGCCCGTCTCCACCGTACGCGCCGCCTGAGCGGAGGCCTGAGAAATGGCGATGACAAAAAAACAGACGCGTATGGCTCTGATCGGCGGCGTCTTCGCCATTGCCGCGCTTGCAGTAACGCTCGTGCTCGTGGCGCTTGGCGATACGGTGGCTTACTTCTACACGCCCGGCGACCTTGCGCGCCTTCAGAACCAGCCGACCGGCGTTATTCGCCTCGGCGGCCTTGTCGCCGATGACAGCGTCACAGTAGCCGATGGGAGCGAGGCGGAAGTGCGCTTCGACGTGACGGACGGAGAGGCGGCTAAAACGGTTACCTATCGAGGCATACTGCCCGACCTTTTTCGCGAAGGTCAGGGCGTCGTCGTACAGGGCCGCCTGCGCGCTGACGGGACGCTAGAAGCACTCGAAGTGCTAGCCAAGCACGATGAGACCTACATGCCGAAAGAAGTCGCCGACGCCCTGAAAGCAAAGGGGCAATGGCAGGGCGGCAGCTAGGGCCGAGCGACCTGTCGCCACCCTCCTCAGCGCGCTGTTAGCTGCGCTGCTCGCCTAAATCGACCCACTTGAGAATTAACTCCGCAGCCCGTTTCGCGGCTGGCGGACCGTCGAGTTGCAGGGCTCTCAATGAAGGCGCGACAGCGGACACTTGAGCCGCGCGCGCCGACGGGTCGCGCAGAAGTTCGCCAACAGCGGCGGCGAGCGCGTCAGGCGTGCACTTTTCCTGAACGAACTCCGGAACAACGAATGCGCCGGCCGAGACGTTAAGGATCGAGATATACGGAATGATCATCTTTGGGCGGAGCATAAAAGCGGAAAAAGGATCCACGCGGTAGGCCACAACAACGGGCGTTTCGTTGATGGCTATCTCGGTCGTTGCGGTGCCGGACGCGGCGA
>CAZSBU010000014.1:4988-23679 GCA_964605055.1 uncultured Caulobacterales bacterium
CGCCACATCTGCAGCGGCAAAAAGGTCGTCTTTCTCATCCGCGGCAACAAGTATGGGTTGTCCCGGCCAGCCGGCCATCATGTCGCGCGCCTGTGACGCAACGGCCGACGCAAGCGGGGAAGCAATTCGCAGGCCAGGAGTTTGCGCACACAGCTGCGTTATCGCCTCGCCAAAAGGCCCGCCGAGGCGACGGACCTCCGCACTGCGACTGCCCAGAAGAACCGCCAGCAATGGCGCATTTCCAATCGCGTGGCGAGACCTGAACGCGTCGCCGTCGCCGCGCGCGGCGTAGGCGCGTTGAAAATTTGGATTGCCAACGAAGGCCGCGCGCACGCCGCCACGCTCGAATAGCGGCGGCTCGAAAGGCAGAAGCGCCAGAACGCCGTCAAAGTGCTGGCGCACGAATTCGATGCGGTGCGGGCGGGACGCCCATATCTGCGGCGCAACGAATTTTAACCGCGTCGCGCGCGGCGCAATCGCGCGAAATCGCTCCGCCGCAATGCGCGAGAACGCCCAGCCGTCAATGAAGACAACGACGTCGACCCCCTCGTCGCGCGCGCGTCTTGCAAGTTCGCCCGCGCGGCGCAGACCGAGCGGCAGGGCGCGCGCGACGTCGCTGAATCCAATAACCGACAAAGGCGCGATCGGAAAATCGCTTTCGAAACCTTCCGCTTCCATCGCTGTCCCGCCGCACCCGATGAAGCGCGTGTCAACCGGGGACATGGCTTTCAACTCGCGTAAGGTCGCCGCGCCAATTTCATCAGCCGACGGCTCAACTGCGACCAGCATGATCGTCAGAGGCCGCTCTGTCTTTATTCCGAGGGACATGTCGCGCTTTTGCTCATTGGCGGCGGCATCTAAGCAAATTATTTATCCGCCGCGGTAAAGCCGTAGATGAAAAGTCCGCGACGATCCGCTTCGGCGATTGATTGTTTCGGGTCGATGATGATCGCGCCACCGGCCTCAACGGCAACGCCCGCAAGGCCGCACGCATGCGCCCGAACGATCGTTTGAACCCCGATCGTCGGCAGATCGACCCGGCGTTCCTGCCCGGGCTTCGGGCGTTTGACAAGAACGCCGGCAAGCGGGCGAGCGCCCTCGCCCGCCGCCGTGAACGTGTCGATCAAGGCGGCGCACCGCTCGAGCATCGCGTCGGTTCCTTCGGCGGCCTCTACGGCGAGGACAAAGCCGTTGGCGATCACCGCGCCTTGGCCGACATCGAATGGCCCAAGCGCAGCCACGAGCGCAGCGCCCTTGGCGATGTCGGCGAGATTGACGTCATTCGGCGCGACAGCTCCGATCGCTCCTGCCCGCACAGCAAATTCTGAAACGATTTCCTCGGCGCCAATAACGCCGAAGCCCTCGGACTCCAGCGTTGTGACCAGCACCCGCAGGAGCGCGCCATCTCCCTCTGCGGCGGCGGCGACAACGCTTGGCAACAGGCGCGCGCCGCGCCAGTCCGGCCGCAGATGGCGGAAGTCAGGACGACGCACAACGCCGGCGAGGGTGACCGCATCGCAGCCCGCAGCGCCCAACGCCTTCAGAATTTTCCCGGCTTCCGCGATGCCGCAGACTTCTGTCTGGAACGCGCTGAAATCTGCATCCGCGATCCCTTGTAGAGCGATGATGTGAACTGGCCTGCCTTGCTGCGCGCAGGTTTCCGCAATCCGTAGCGGCAAAACGCCCGAGCCTGAGATCACGCCCAGCTTTCGCCAGCGCGCCACGGGTCAGCGCCTCGGGGCCATCAGCGAGCGCCGGGCGTCCGCTTTGATGAAATTCACGATACGCATCACTTCCGGTCTCTGCGCGAATTTCTCGGCAACCGTCACGACGCGTTGAGCGAACGGATCGCTCCCGTAAAACAGCATATGGTAGGCAAGCCGCATATCGCGGATCGTTTCTCGCGGAATGCCGCGCCGCTTTAATCCGATGAGGTTCAACCCCGCGAGCTCGGCATGATTGCCGATCGCCGAAGCATACGGAATGATATCGGCCGTTACCGCCGCGCATCCGCCTACAAAGGCAAAATCTCCGATGCGCGAGTTTTGGTGGATGGCGCACAGCCCGCCAAGAAAGACGTGATCGCCGATAATTGTGTGCCCGCCCAACGTTGCGTTATTCGCGAAAATGACGTGGTCGCCAACAATGCAGTCATGGGCGATATGTGATCCGGCCATCATGTAGACATTTCCGCCTACGGTCGTGACGCCTTTGCCCTGCGCGGTGCCGATGTTGATCGTGACGTGTTCACGGAGCACACAATCCGGGCCGACGATTAGCCGAGTTTGTTCTCCTCGGTAGGCGAGATGTTGAGGCGGCCCGCCGAGCGCCGCAAACGGGTGGATGACAGTACGCGCGCCGATTTCCGTGCGGCCTTCGACTACTGCATGCGAACCTATTCTGACGCCCGCGCCCAAGCGTACATCCGCGCCGATATGTGCGTACGGACCAATAATGACTTCATCGCCGATAGCGGCGCCGTCTTCGACGATGGCAGTAGAATGAACAGACATGATGCTAAATATCCGAGGAGTGACTTTCGGAGACCGGGTCTCCGGGTACGATCAGTTTGGCGCTTCAGCCAGCATGGCTGAGAAGGCTGCGTCTGCGACGAGTTTGCCGTCAACGCGAGCCTCACCCTCGAAACGCCAGACAGGCGGACGCCGCTGAACGATGCGGACGCTGATCAGCAACTGATCGCCCGGCACGACGGGTCGGCGGAACCGCGCCTTGTCGACACCCATGAAAAGTACGACCTTTCCCTCCACATCGAGCTGCTCGGCGTAGGAAGCAAACGCAGCCGCGCCTTGCGCCATCGCCTCGACGATCAGCACGCCAGGCATGATCGGTTTCTGCGGGAAGTGCCCCTGAAAGAATGGTTCGTTCGAGGTGACGTTCTTGACCGCGACCGCTCCCTCGCCCGGCCTGATATCGATCAGCCGGTCAATCATCAGCATCGGATAACGATGCGGCAGTAGCCGCATCAGATCCGTCACCTCGAGTGTCGATTTTCCCGCCTCAATCACGATTCAGATCCGCCTTCTTTACTGTTATTTGAAGTGGTCTTCGACCGCTTCGCCAGCAGCCCGAGAGCCGCCACCTCCCGCATCCACGTCGCAAAGGGACGCGCCGGGAGGCCGCCCCATTTCTCGCCGGGCCCGATATCTTTCATGACGCCCGATCCGGCCGCGACCCGGGCGCCGGAGCCCACTTTCAAATGATCGGCCAGTCCGACCTGACCGCCAAGCATCACGCCTTCGCCGATTTCGGTACTTCCGGCAATGCCGGTCTGCGCGGCTATCACCGAATGATTCCCAATGGAAACGTTGTGGCCGATCTGTACCAAATTGTCGATCTTGACCCCTTCGCCAATGATCGTGTCGCGCAGCGCACCGCGATCGATGGTAGTATTCGCGCCGATCTCGCTTCGAGAACCGATGACGACGCGGCCGAGCTGAGGGGTGCGGACCAATCCTTCCGGCCCTTCAACGAAACCAAAGCCAGCGCCGCCGATCCGCGCACCGGGCCCGATCGTGACGTCCTCGCCAATCAGCGAATGATACACCGATGCACCGACCCCGATGCGCGTTCCCGCGCCAAGCCGCACGCCGGGACCGATGACGGCGCCGGGTGCGATGCTGACGTTTGGGCCAATATCAGCGCCGGCGCCGACTGTAGCGGAAGGGTGAACCCGCGCGTGCGCATGAACGACAGCGAGTGAATGGATGGGCGGATCGTCGGGCGAGAGTTCATGCTCGCGGTGCAACGCCTGGGCGATCTTCAGGAAAGCCAGTCTCGTCGACTTCACGACGCACACAATGCCGGCTGGTTCGACGCCGTTCGCCATAGCAGCGGACGTCAATGTCAGTCCGACAGTCCGTCCCCGGATTTTTTCCGCCTCGGTCCGGTCGTCGACAAAAACAACCATGCGCGCGAGATCGGCAGCCGAGGGATCGGCCACCTCCTCAACGTGATCGGCGCGCTTTACGTCAGCGGGTTCGGAGCGACTAACGCCGTCCACAAGCCCAACGGCCTCAGCGATAGACAGCGGCGATAGAAACCGGAAGAAACGGGCGTCAGGCATTGGCCCCTCCCTCTCGTTTCAACCGGCCTGTTGCGTCGTACGGTTCAAATAGCCGATGCGACGCAATTACTTCTTCTTGCCGCCGCTCTTTTGCGCTGCTTCGGCCTGCTGCGCCTGGCGCTGAAGCTCTGCAAGCGAGACTTTTTCAACCTTGACGGTCGAGAGTTTCTTGTCGAGTTCGGTAATCACCTGCTGCGTGATGTCGGTGTCCGCCGCCGCATACATGACAGCCGACCGATCAAGAAGAACAGTCGCGCCGCGGGATTCGACGATCGACTGGAGGATCGGCAGCATCGCGTCATTGATCTTTTGCACGGCTGACTGTTCGGCAATCGACAGTTCACGAACTTTCACTTCGCGCAAAGTGGGAAGATTGTTCTGCTTGATGGCGACCTGCTGCGCGCGCTGGGTCCAAACGTCTTCAGCGAGCAACCCTTTTTGCTTTTGCAGGTCCTCGCCTTCCTTGACGATTTTTTCGACCTCAGCGTTCAATTCGTCGTTTGCCTGCTTCTGAAGCGTTTCAAGTTGCGGCTTCATCGACTGCCCAGCTTTCGACGTCGCGAGCACCTGTCCCTGATTGAGGATGAGGATCACCGGCGCCTTGCCGGACTGCTGCGCTGTGGCGCTGCTAATCGCTGCTGCGCCAACGGCGCCAAAAACGCCCAACGCCGCCGCGAGAGAAAGATGTTTTTTGTTCATGCTCTGCACCCTTTTACGTAGTCCAAACACCAAAATTTCCAGCCCACTCGCATAATGGCGCGTTGCGCCATGAATCCCTAGAATGACGTCCCCGCGCTAAAGCGGAACCCTTCCGTTCGGTCGTATTCTTCCTTGCGGATGACTTCCGCAAAGTCGAAGCGAACCGGGCCGAAGGGCGAATCCCAGCTCACCGACACGCCAGCCGTCACCCGTAGCGAAAGGTCGTCCTGAACCGGCTCGATGAATATGCCGTCTCCATCCGGATCAACGAAGAAATCCGTGTTTTCGTTTATCACCTTGTCCTCATCGTCCACCAGCCCAACAACTCCGAAATCGCTGAACAGAGCCGCCCGGATGCCGTATTGCTTGGGTAGCGGCAGCGGAAGGCTGATCTCTGCTGTTCCGATTGCATATACTTTCGCGCCGATGGCTTGGCCAAAAATGTTTCCGTTACGGTCAAGCTGACCAGTCAGGAAGCGGGGCCCAACGCCGGCAACCTCGAACCCGCGGAACGAACCGGCGCCCTCGAAGAAGCGATCCTGCAGTCGGACCGTGTCGCCTCGAAACCCGTCGATATACCCGCCCCGCACCTGAAGTTTCCCAATGAAGCCTTTGTAAATAGGGCGATAATACGCGCCGTTAATCTCGGACCTGTGGTAGTTTACGTCCCCGCCAAGGCCCGCGACGGCTTGCGAAAACCCAAAACGCCAGCCGCGCCGCGTGTCGATCGGATCGTCTCGTGTGTCCCATGATAGCGAATAGCCAACAAGCGAGGTCAGGAACGTCCCGCGCGAGGCGCATTGCGGCGTGAATGATTGAGACTGGAAATCGCACAAGGCAGCATTGACCAGGGTTACTGGATTGCCTAGCCCGTCAACGGTGGGGATCAGTTCGAATTCCGCGCCGGGTACAAGCAGCGAAGCCGGATCGGTGCCGTCTGGCAGTTGCACCTGTGTGCGCTGGTCAATGACGACCCGGTCATTGGCAATCTGGTATTGAACGCTGCCGCGCCCGAATTCCGATATCTGGAAGCCGGCATTCAGGCCGAACCCAATACGATCGCGAATGATCCCTACCTCACGGAAATCCGTGCGAACATTTGAAATCGAAAATCCCGCCGCGAGGTTGCGATCAAGGAAATAGGGTTGCGTGAAACGCAGATCCACCTGACGGGTGCGCGAACTCGCCTGAACCCTGAAGCGCAGGAACTGGCCCCTACCGAGCAGGTTTCGCTCTTCAATCGAAAAGTCGACGATGAAGTTGTCGGTGTTGGAAATACCAACGCCAACGCTGAACGACCCAGTCGATTGCTCAGTGACGGTAACGTCAACTTCGGTTCGGTCAGGCGAGGCGGCCGGCTTTTCTTCGATCTCCACTTCGCTGAAATATCCCAGCGAGCGGATCCGCGCCCTCGATCGATCTATCTGTACACGGTTGAAAGGATCGCCTTCGGCGATCCGGACTTCACGCCGCACGACCTTGTCGAGCGTCCGTGTGTTTCCCTTGATGTTGATTCGATCAACGTAAACGCGTGGGCCTTCATTCACCAGAAAAGTGAGGTCGATCGTCTTTGCCTCGATGTTCCGGTTCAGTTGCGGCTGAACGTCAACGAATGCGTATCCCGTTGCCCCGGTCGCAAAGGTGATTTGCTCAACGGCTTTTTCAACTTTCTCGCCGTCAAATGTCGAGCCCTTGGCGATCGGCACGAACCGCTCGAGCACCGACTCATCGAGTTTATCGAGACTGGTTTTCACGCGCACATCGCCGACGGTGTACTGCGGACCTTCGTCCAACGTGAAGGTAATGAAGAAATCTTTACGGTCAGGCGTCAGTTCGGCGACAGCCGAGATGACTTGAAAGTCAGCGTACCCGTTACGGGCATAGAATTGCCTCAGCAGGTCGCGCTCATATTCCAGGCGGTCCGGGTCGTAATTGCTGTTGCTGGAGAAAAACCGCCACCAGCGGCTTTCCTTGGTCAGGATCTCGCCGCGCAGCTCGCTCGCGGTGAATACCTTGTTGCCGATGAAATTGACCTTGGCGACGCCTGTTTTCGGGCCCTCGTCGATTTCGTAAATAACGTCGACGCGGTTCTGCTCAAGCGGCGTCACCTTTGGCGTCACTGTCGCCGCAAAGCGCCCGGTCTTGCGATAAACCTCCAGAATGCGCTGCACGTCCGCCTGCACTTTTGCGCGGGTGAACACCGCGCGGGCGGCAAGCTGAATTTCCTCGGTGATCTTGTCTTCCTTGACGCGTTTATTGCCGTCCAGAATGACCCTGTTGACGATCGGGTTTTCAACGACGTCAATACGCAGCACGCCGCCGGGCTCCATCTGCAGCGCTACGTCAGCGAACAGCCCGGTATTGAACAGGGTCTTGAGACCCAGGTCGAGGAGCCGCGGGTCCGCCCGGTCACCGGGCGAAATGACGAGGTAAGACGCGATTGTCTCGCCTTCAATTCGCTGGTTGCCTACGACCTGGATCGACTGGATCAACGGCGAGTCGCGATCAATCAACGCCTGCTGGGCGGCGGTCGGTTGAGGGCTCGGTGGCGCGTCTTGAGCGTGGGCGGACGATGCGAAAAAAGCGGCATGCATCGCCGCAAAGACCACGCATAAAGCGGCCGTTCCAGACTTCCGAACGTTCATCCCGCACACCTAGCTATTGAATGAAAGCAGTCCCGTTACGTCATTCCACATGACGAACAGCATGAAAGAAGCCAGAAATATGATCCCCACCCGAAATCCGACCGCCTGCGCGCGCGCCCCGAGCGGCCGTCCCGCAATCCCCTCATACGCGTAGTACATCAGATGGCCGCCGTCGAGCACCGGAATCGGCAGAAGATTGAGAAACCCGATAGAGACCGAAACGACCGCCGCGAGATTGATGAAGTTCGCCACGCTGACTTTCAGTCGATCGAGAAAGGCCGGCGCAGGTCCGTCAGCCTCTGTTTCTTCAAATCCTGAGACGGCAGATTGGCCGGCGTATTGCGCCATTTTTATGGGGCCGCCGAGCTGGCGCGCGTCTTCCTGGCCTAGCGCCAGCCGATACAAAAATTTTGTCGTTGAAGCGATGATGTTCCAGACTTTGCCGACCGCCGCCGCCGCCGCGTCCGGAAGGTTGTAGGTGACAAAGCGGTAACCGCCCTCGATCGGGCGCAGACCCAGAACGCCGACGTCAACCTTGTTGCCGAACCCGTCGAGAATCTCTTGGCGACGCGGCGCGGCGTCAATGAAGATCACAGTACCGCCCCGATCAATTTCGAATCGAAGTGTTTCGCCAGCGCTCAAGCGCGTCTGCATTTGCAGATCATCGAACTTGCGCACTTTGCGCCCGTTGACGGAAACCACGACGTCTCCGGCTTGAAATCCGGCTTCCGCTGCGGCTGAGCCTTCGACAACGGTCCCTACCCGCGGCTCCCATGCGATTTCGCCGAACGTCATCAGAAGTCCGCTGAAGATAACGACAGCGAGAAGAAAATTCGCCAGCGGCCCGGCGGACACGATTGCCGCACGCGCCCAGACTGGCTTGAAGTGGAAACAGACGCGCTTTTCTTCCTCGGTCATGCCGGAGACCGCTTCGTCAGCATCGGCAGGACGCGGGAACTGCGTTGTCGCGGGTTTGCCCGCGGATTTTCCAGACTTCTCGTCGGCGACGTCATCGCTTGGATTGGAAGCGGCGCTCGCATCGCCGAAAAATTTCACGTAGCCCCCGAAAGGCAGCATGGCGATTCGCCACTCCGTGCCCTTGCGATCGACCCACCGCGCAAGCGGCTTGCCAAACCCGATGGAGAACACGTCGACGCGAACGCCGAGCGCCCGCGCCATCGAAAAATGACCATACTCGTGAATGAAGACGATGATCGTCAGCAGGACGATGAACGCCAAGATAGAGACCGGCAAGATCGCCAGTTGCTCAATGGAAAATCCGCTTAGGGTCATCCGGTTGCACTCATCTCCATCACAGCCCGCAGCATTTACGCCGCAGCCCGTGCAGCCACGGATTCGCTCGCCAGACGGCGCGCCTCCGCATCAGCGGCGATAACGTCATCCAGCGTCGACAGCGGTCCGTGATTGTTCCGTCGCCCGACAGCGTCGAGAACGTGCTCCGTCACTGCGGCGATGTCCAGAAATTTAATCCCGCCTTGCAAAAACGCTGCAACTGCAATTTCGTTGGCTGCGTTGAGGCTTGCCGGATAGGCGCCGCCAAGCCCGATCGCCTCGCGCGCAAGCCGAAGCGCTGGAAACCTCACAGGATCAGGTTGTTCAAACGTCAATTGTCCGACCGCCGCAAGGTCGAGCCGGGCGCTGGGGCTCGGCACGCGGTCCGGCCAGGCGAGCGTTGACGCAATTGGCGTGCGCATATCGGGTGAACCGAGCTGCGCCAGCACCGAGCCATCCACATATTCAACCATTGAGTGAATGACCGACTGGGGGTGGACGAGAATTTCTATCTGATTGTGGGGCGTCGGAAAAATGTGCGCCGCTTCAATCAGTTCCAGCCCTTTGTTCATCATCGTGGCGGAGTCCACCGAAATTTTGGCGCCCATGCTCCAGTTCGGATGAGCGACCGCCTGACGCGGCGTCGCCGCCGCCATGTCCCCCAGAGCCCAGGTCCGGAAAGGGCCGCCTGAAGCGGTCAGAATCAGGCGAGAAATCCGGTGCGGCCGCTCGAAGTCGTAGACCTGAAAGATCGCGTTGTGTTCGGAATCCACGGGCAACAACTTACCCCCCGCTGCGCGCACCACGGCAGTGACAATATCGCCCGCGCAAACTAGACATTCCTTGTTCGCGAGAGCGATCGCTGCGCCTCGTTTGGCGGCTTCGAGCGTCGGCTTCAAACCCGCCGCGCCAACAATCGCCGCCATAACCCAGTCGGCAGGCCGGGCGCCTGCTGCTGCGACAGCTTCCGCGCCGGCGCCGATTTCAACGTTAACGCCTCGCAGCGCTGCACGCAGATCTTCGCCAAGTCCTTCGTCGGCGATGGCCACATATTTCGGCCGAAACTTGCGGGTTTGCTCCGCCAGCAGCGCCACATTCTGATTCGCTGTCAGCGCCTCTACCTCGATTTCCGCCTCGCCGCGCGAGGTGGCGAAATCAATCAGATCGAGCGTGTTGACGCCGATCGATCCGGTGGAGCCAAGGATTGTCACGCGCCGCGCGCATTTTGAAGATTTTTTCAGCTGCTCATTCATAATGGCCTCTACCCCTCGCCTCTTGCGCCGCCATGTCCCCTTGCAGCGCCGATAATTTCAACGCAACCCCATCCCCGCCTCGCGTGCGCGTCGCCAAGAAATCCATTCAACGGGCGTCGACCTGTCACCGCGTCATGACCAAAATACCAGCTTCTGACCGCCGATGACCAAAGCCATCGCGGTCGTTGCGAAAATCATCCCGTCCAGTCGATCTAGTGCGCCCCCGTGCCCTGGAATAAAGCCGCTCATGTCCTTTATGCCAAAGTTCCGCTTGAAAGCCGACTCTGTCATGTCGCCGAGGATGGACGCGAGGCCAAGACTGCCCCCGATGACGGCGAAATGCCCTGTTTCTGCCGATTTGAAGAGGTATGCGGCCGCAATCGCGCCGGCTGCTGACCCGAAGATCACCCCACCGACAGCCCCCGCCCAGGTTTTGGCGGGAGACAACGCAACGTTTAGCTTCGGCCCGCCGACCAGACGCCCGCCGACATACCCGCCCGTATCCGCCGACCAGACGACGAGAAAGAGAAGAAGCGCAAGCGCCTGCCCGTCTTCAAGGCCCTCTCGTATCCAGATTAATGCAACGGACGGCGCCAGCACGTAGACAGCGCCAAACGCGATCCACGACCATTCGCCAGTCCGCCCCCGCGTCAAGCCGACCGCTGCTGCGGCGCTCACGGCGCACATCAAGAGCGCAGCTACGTAAAATCCCGCTGCTGCAGCCGAGATGGCGAGCGCGCCGCCAAGCGCGAGCGCGTAAAACGCCGGGCTCGCCTCCCGACCTTTCTGCACCATGCGCGTCCATTCAAAACACATGACAACGAGCGCAAAAGCTACGGCAGCCGCGAATACCGGTCCGCCGGTCATCGTTGCGGCAATCGCCGCCGGCGCAAGCACGGCTGCGGAGGCGATGCGCAGCGTCAGGCGGTCAGCGGCGCGTTGGTCGTCCACATTCATGGATAATTCCCAAGCGCGCGCGCGCGCGCTGGCGCCGCGCCATCGCCGCCTCTTTCAAGGGGCGACAATGCTGACGCCGCCGAAACGCCGCTCGCGCTGACGATATTCGTCAACCGCCGCACCAAAATCCGCCGCCGTAAAATCCGGCCACAGAACATCGAGGAATACCCACTCTGCGTAGGCCGCCTGCCATAGAAGAAAATTGCTGATGCGCTTTTCGCCGCTCGTTCGGATGACGAGATCAGGATCGGGCGCCTCGCCCGTGTCGAGATGCGACGCAATCGTCGCCTCATCAATTTGATCCGCGCCGATTGCGCCAGCGGCGACTGCCGCCGCAAGCTTCCGAACGGTGCGTACAAGTTCGTCACGGCCGCCATAGTTGAACGCAATCTGAAGGTTGAAGGCGCTATTAGCTGAAGTTTCGCGTTCCGCGCGCTGCACGAGCATCCGCAGTTCCGCATCGAGGGTCTGGCGATCGCCGATCACTTTCACTTTGACGCCTTCGCGCTTGAGGCGCGGAAGGTCGTCGATAATGAATTGCCGAAGCAGCCCCATCAGGTCGCTGACTTCGCGCGCGGGCCGCCGCCAGTTTTCAGTGGAAAAACTATACAGCGTCAGATGGGTCAAGTGGTACTCGCGGGCTGCTTCAACCGCTCGACGGGCAGCCGCGACACCCTCCCGGTGGCCATCGCGTCGCGGCAGACCGCGCGCAGACGCCCATCGTCCGTTACCATCCATGATGATCGCCACATGCCGGAGACGTCCAGCTGGATCGCCCGGTAACGCCGCCAGATCGGACGCAGGGTTTGCGGGCACGGAACCTCACTGTTTAAAAACGATCCGCGCACGCACTTTCCGTGGCTGATCGGCAGGCCGTCAGACCTGCATGATCTCCGCTTCTTTTGCGGCGAGAGCCTCGTCGATTTTCTTGACCGTCGCGTCAGTCAGTTTTTGAACCTGCTCGGACTGCCGCTTTTGCGCGTCTTCGCCGATTCCGTCGGCCTTCTTGATGGACTCCATACCTTCGCGCCGAACGTTTCTCACCGCGACGCGTGCGTGTTCCGCGTACTTGCCGGCAAGCTTGGCCAGCTCAGCCCGGCGTTCCTGAGTGAGCGGCGGAATGGGTAGCCGGATCAATGTGCCGTCGACCACCGGATTGACCCCGAGGCCGCTATCGCGGATCGCCCGCTCTACGGCTCCAACCATGGTCCGGTCCCAAACCTGGATGGTAATCGTGCGCGGTTCAGGGACGCTGACTGTTCCGACCTGCGTGATTGGCATGTGCGAGCCATAAGCATCGACCATCAGCGGCTCAACGAGGCTTGCTGATGCGCGCCCCGACCGAAGACCAGAAAACTCTGTCTTCAAAGCTGCGAATGCGCCTTCCATCCGCTTTTCCAGTTGTTTCATGTCCGCGCCAGTCGAAGTCTTGATCTTACGCTCATTGTTCTTTTTCTCCCGTCATTGTCTGCCCATTGAGCGGGGCTATTTGACAGCCGTTTCCCGGCATTTACGGGGCCTTTGCCCCAATTTTGCAAGTCTCCGTCGCTCTACGGCCGGTCATCAGCAATCGTCGTATGCCGACCGCGACCGGTCAACGCCCCAACAACGCCGTGACTTTCCGCAAGCGAAAATACGATGATCGGGATGCCATTCTCGCGGGTGAGCGCAATGGCCGTTTGATCCATGACTTTCAGGTCGCGAACCATTACCTCGTGATAGCTGAGGCGTTCAAACCGCGTTGCATCCGGATCTTTCTTCGGGTCGGCTGAATAAACGCCGTCGACTTGCGTGCCTTTTAGAATGACATCGCATCCCATTTCAGCCGCGCGCAGAGCGGCTGCCGTATCTGTCGTGAAAAAAGGATTGCCCGTGCCGGCGGCGAAAATAACGATCCGGCCTTTTTCCATGTGCCGTATCGCGCGCCGACGGATATAGGGCTCGCAAATCGCCGTCATCTCTATCGCTGAAAGCACCCGCGTAAAGATGCCAATGCTTTCAAGAGCGTTTTGCACGGCGAGCGCATTCATCACGGTCGCGAGCATACCCATATAATCGGCGCTCGCCCGTTCCATACCGCGAGCAGCCTGACTCAGCCCACGGAAGATATTTCCACCGCCAATGACGAGACAGATTTCGGCGCCAGCCTCCTTCGCCTCTTTGACCTGACCGGCAATCGCAGAAACGGTGTCGTAGTCAATTCCGTACTGGCCCGGCCCCATCAAGGCTTCGCCTGAAATCTTCAACAATGCGCGCCGGTATCTCAGCCCGCCGTCTGCATGTGAGGCGCCTGACGCCATTCGCATTCCCTCTGCCATCGCCACCGCACGGGGGGGCATATGCGTAACTGACCAAGTCCGCCCAAAACCGCAAGGCCCAGCTGCCGCGGCGCGCCAAAGTAGCGGGCGCCTGCCGGCGGAACCGCGCCACATCTACCACTGTATCGTTGGCAAGACGATAATCCCCGGCGTTGCGACGCGGCATACCGCCAGTCGCTCTGGTCAACAGGGGAGTTTTTATTTTCTCCGTCGCAAGGCGTCTTTTGCCGAATACGTCTCGTTATTAATCCTCTTCGGCGGACTTCTCGACGCCTTCGCCAAGCTCGAGACGCACAAAGCCGACAAATTCAATTGGCGCGCCAATCGACGCAGCGGCGTTCTCAATGACTTTCGATATACGGGTTTCGCCGTCCATGACGAAAATCTGCTCAAGGAGCACGGATTCCTCGTAGAACTTGCGCAACCGTCCCTCGACCATCTTGCCGATGATTTCCTCTGGTTTGCCCGATGCCCGAGCCTGGTCGGCAAGCACAGCCTTCTCGCGCTCAACGACCGTCGGGTCGATCTCCGCAATTCGCCCGGCGAGCGGACGCGCGGCCGCGACGTGCATCGCGATCTGCTTGCCGAGCGCCTCGACCTTGGCGACGTCTCCCGACGACTTCAGGGCGACAATAACGCCGATTTTGCCGGCGCCGTCGGCAGCCTGACCATGGATGTAGGACGCGATGGCGCCCGCATCGACCTCCAACGCGGCGGACCGGCGAAGGGCGAGATTCTCGCCAATCTGACCCACCATTCCCGCGACGTGTTCGCTGACCGGTTTGCCAGCCCCGGGAAACTCAGCGGCCCGCACGGCCTCCACGGCGCCCGACGTTGTCAAGGCGACGCGCGCAATATCGCTCGCCATCTTCTGGAAAACGGCATTGCGGGCGACGAAGTCGGTCTCCGAATTGACTTCGACAACAACTGCTTTCGCCCCTGCCCCGCGACGTTCGACCGCAACGGCGACAAGGCCTTCGCTAGCCGTACGCCCCGATTTTTTAGCGGCTTTGGCGAGACCCTTTTTCCGCAGCCAGTCGACAGCGGCCTCCATGTCCCCGCCCGTCTCATTGAGGGCGGATTTGCAGTCCATCATGCCCGCCCCCGTCATATCGCGGAGCTCTTTCACCATGGCTGCGGAAATTACGCTCATTCCTCATTCTCCTTGATGCGATGCGCCGCTTGCGCACGGTATTTCACCGGCGCGCGATGCGATGGGATTATGTCTGTCAGGCGTCCTGCTGAGCTGTTTCAAGTTCCGCGAGCGCGGGCTCTACGGGCGCTTCCTCAAGCTCACCAATATCGACGCCGAGCGCACCCTGGCTTGCAGAAATGCCGTCGATAACGGCGTCAGCGACAAGGTTACAATAGAGGTCGATGGCGCGCGATGCGTCGTCATTGCCCGGGATGACGAGGTCGATGTCGTCCGGGCTGCAATTGGTGTCGACAATAGCGATCACCGGGATGCCGAGTTTCTTGGCTTCCTTTACGGCGATGGCCTCCTTTTTCACGTCAATGACGAAAAGTAGATCGGGCAGGCCGCCAAGATCACGAATGCCGCCAAGAGACGCGTCGAGCTTTTCTTTCTCGCGGGCGAGTTGGAGCTGTTCCTTTTTCGTCAGGCCGCGGCCACCCCCGGCGAGCAGCTCTTCCATTTCCCGCAACCGGCGGATCGATCCTGAAATCGTCTCCCAGTTTGTGAGCGTGCCGCCAAGCCAACGCACGTTCATGTAATATTGAGCGCAGCGACGCGCAGCTTCGGCGATGGGAGTTTGCGCCTGCCGCTTGGTGCCAACGAACAAAATCCGCCCGCCACCTGCAACCGTGTCGCGAATCCGGACGAGCGCCTGGTGCAGGAGAGGCACCGTTTGCGACAGGTCAATGATGTGGACCCCATTGCGGTCCCCGAAAATATAGGATTTCATTTTGGGGTCCCAGCGATGGGTCTGGTGACCGAAGTGCACGCCAGCTTCCAGAAGCTGACGCATGGAGAATTCTGGCAACGCCATTCGTTTCATTCCTTCAGTTGTGCCGCCGCACGTTCAATAAATCCTGACGACGTCGAAAACGAAGCCGCCGGCCACTGAAAGGATCGTGCGTGTGAGATGACGCGGCGTATACTCCACTCCAGCGTCTGAAATCAACCACCTGAAGGGCCTAATTCTTCCGCTTCGCCCCCTCCCCACGCGATGGCTAAACGAGCTCGACGTCAAGGACGCCCTCGGTCGCCTTCAGGGCGCCCTTGACCGCCGGCGTGCAGGCGACCTTCACCCCGAGCGCCATATCGACTTCACGTCCGGCCGCGCCGCCGAGATGCAAACGGACAAAAACGTCGCCTGCTTCCTGCGGGCCAGCTGGCTTTACCGACGCAAGCCGGCGTTTGAGCGCTTCGAGAGCGGATGCCGACGCCAGCGACACTCTTATCTGCGACGCAGTCTGGGCGGCCGCCACGTCGAGAGGGCGCACCCGCTCGCAAGTAAACCGCGCCTCGCCGTCCCGTTCCTCGACGGCGGCGCCGAGCAAAACGAGCCGTCCGGGTTCAAGGAGATCGCGCGCTTCAGCAAGCGTTTCGGAAAAAGCTGTCGCCTCAAAATCTCCCGAAGCGTCGGAAAACTCGATCCAGGCGAACGGCTTACCCGCCTTTGACCGTCGGAGCCTCACGGACCTTACTACCGCCCCAATCTGCGCTGCGATCCGGCCGCGACGGGAGGCCTCAATTGCCTCCGCCCACGTCATGGCGTTGAGCCGCTTCAGCGCGGTCTCGTAATCATCAAGAGGATGTCCAGAAAGGTAAAATCCGAGAGCCGCGCGCTCGTCGTTCAACTGGTCGATCGACAACGCTGGCTCAGCGGCGACGAGCTTCGGCCGCGCCAGGCTCGGTCCGGCGGACGCATCGAACAACCCCGCTTGCGCGCTTCCACGTTCTTCATGGACTGCCCCTGAATAGCGCACGAGTAATTCGCATGAGGCGAGAGCCTCTACCCGGGACCGGCACAATCCATCAAACGCACCCGCTCGCGCGAGGCTTTCAAGCGCACGCTTGCCGACGATGCGCAAATCAACCCGTTCTGCAAAATCGTAAAGGCTCTCGAACTTTCCGTGCGCGCGCCGCTCGCGGGCGATCTCCGCGATGGCTCCTTCGCCCACATTTTTCACAGCGGCCAGCGCATAGACGATCGCGCCGCTGCGCACGGCAAAATCGGCCTCGGAAACATTAATGTGAGGCGCCTCTATGCGCACGCCGCTGCGGCGCGCCTCACCGACGAATACCGCAAGCTTATCCGTATTCGAACGATCAAGAGACATTGATGCGGCAAGGAACGCCGCTGGATGGTTCGCCTTCAGATAAGCGGTCTGGTAGGCGATGAAAGCGTAGGCGGCGGCGTGCGATTTGTTGAAACCATAGCCGGCGAATTTCTGCACCAGATCGAAAATAGACGACGCTTTTGCCGACGGTACGCCGCGCTCGGCCGCACCATCGACAAAGCGCCGGCGCTGAAGGTCCATTTCCTCTTTCTTCTTCTTGCCCATCGCGCGGCGCAACAGGTCCGCTTCGCCAAGCGAAAAACCGGACAAAATCTGCGCGATTTGCATTACCTGCTCTTGATAAATGATGACGCCGTAGGTCTCCTTCAAAATGGGCTCGAGCGAGGGGTGAAGATAGTCCGGCGCGTCGAGGCCTTGCTTGCGCTCGATATAGGTCGGGATGTTTTCCATCGGGCCCGGACGATATAGCGAGACAAGCGCGATGATATCCTCAAGCGTATCGGGCTTCATGGCGCGCAACGTGGCCCGCATCCCCGCGCTTTCCAGTTGGAACACGCCGACCGCCGCGCCTTCGCCCAGCATGTCGAAACTTTTGCGATCGTTGAGCGGTATCGAGTCGATTAAAAAGTCAGGCTGGGTTTGGCGCACGAAAGCTGCGGCGCGCTCGATAACCGTAAGCGTTTTGAGACCAAGAAAATCGAACTTGACGAGTCCGGCATGCTCGACCCACTTCATGTTGTACTGCGTCGCCGGCATATCCGCACCCGGATCGCGGTAGAGGGGGGTCAATTCGACCAGCGGGCGGTCGCCAATGACGACTCCTGCCGCGTGCGTCGAGGCGTGCCGGTAAAGCCCTTCGAGCTTTAACGCCGTATTAAGCAGCGTCGCCACGCCTGGATCGCGATCGCGCTCCTCGCGCAGGCGCGGCTCAAGTTCAATCGCCTCGCCAAGCGTTACTGGGCTTGCGGGATTATTCGGGACAAATTTGCACAACCTGTCGACCAACCCAAATGGCATACCGAGAACGCGCCCAACATCGCGCAAAACTGCGCGGGCCTGCAGCTTCCCGAAAGTGATGATCTGCGCAACGCGATCGGCGCCATATCGTTCGCGCACATAACGGATAACTTCGTCGCGGCGTTCTTGGCAAAAATCGATGTCGAAATCGGGCATCGAGACGCGCGACGGATTAAGAAACCGCTCGAACAACAGCCCGAAACGCAGCGGATCAAGGTCGGTGATGGTCAGCGCATAGGCGACGAGCGAGCCGGCCCCCGATCCGCGTCCCGGCCCGACAGGAATGCCCTGACGCTTCGCCCACTGAATAAAATCAGCAACGATCAGGAAATAGCCGGCAAACCCCATCCGGCCAATCACGTCGAGCTCAAAATCGAGACGAGCAACATACGTCTCAGGCGCGGCCGCCGGCGTCGTCGACGCCAATCTTGCAGTGAGGCCGGCGTGCGCAGCCGCCGAGAGCGCAGCATTTTCCGCCTCTCGATTGTCGGCGGGGCTTCCGCCAACGTCGCTGCCGATCTCGACGAATGATGGCAGTATAGGCGGGCGCGAACGCGGCCGGAATGCGCATCGCCGCGCGATCTCTATCGTTGAATTGATCGCCTCTGGCAGGTCGGCGAACAAGGCCGCCATCTCTTCGGACGATTTGAAATAATGATCGCTCGTGACAGAGCGCCGGTCCTCCTGATGGACATAGGCGCCTTCGGCCACGCAAAGGAGCGCATCGTGGGCCTCATGATCCGCGCGCGCCGGAAAAAAGGGTTCGTTCGTCGCCACCAGCGGCAGACCATGGGAGTAAGCAAGTTCGATAAGCGCATGTTCGGCAGACTGGGCGCGACGGGCCTCGTGGCGCTGCAGTTCAATATAAAACCGCCGCGGAAACATCCGCGCGAGCCGAATGACAAATGCTTCCGCTTCCTCTTTCCTCTCGGAACGGAATAATCTGTCTATCGGCCCCTCGAACCCGCCCGACAGGCAGATGAGGCCGTCGGCGTTGTCATCGAGCCAGTCGAGTTCAGCGCACGGCCCATCTTCGCGAGCGGAATGCAGGAACGCCTTGCTCGATAGGCTCATCAAATTTGCGTAACCGACCTCATTCTGCGCCAGCAAGACAATCGAAGGCGGTCGCGCGCGTCGAACTTCGACAGAAGCCAGCCC
>CAZSBU010000015.1:0-23053 GCA_964605055.1 uncultured Caulobacterales bacterium
CATCGTGTGCCGATCTTTTGTGGTGGGAGACCTCGCACACCAATCTTGACAATGCGAAACGGTTTGCCGAGGCCATCCAGAAAGCCCACCCCGGAAAGATGATGGCTTATAACTGCTCGCCATCGTTCAACTGGGAGGCCAAGCTGGACAAAGCGACGATCGCCAAATTCCAACGTGAAATCGGGGCAATGGGCTACAAGTTTCAGTTCGTCACGCTCGCGGGCTTCCACGCGCTCAATTACTCGATGTTCCAGCTGGCGCATGGCTATCGCGATCGCGGTATGGCGGCTTACTCAGAACTTCAGCAGGCCGAATTCGCGGCGGAAAAGATCGGCTACGAAGCAACGCGCCATCAGCGCGAGGTAGGCACCGGGTATTTCGATCTCGTGGCGAACACGCTTTCGGGCGGCCAATCGTCGACAACGGCGATGGGCGAGTCAACGGAAACGGCTCAATTCAAGGCGGCGGAATAGAACACCAAACCGCTGAAAGCTTTCGGGAGGAAGCAACGTGAACCGAAGAACCCGCGTTGGCTTAGCCGACGCGGGATCTTCGCGGATTTGGCAGAAAAGCGGAGAGCCGGATCAGGGCTGAATAAATTTGGCGCAATTCCTGCCAGCGATCGCAGTGTCAGGAAAATCAGAAAATATACCGTCGGCTCCCGCCGCGAACAGGGTTGCCGCCTCGAAGACGGCTCCAACTGGTCGGCCGGCGTCACTCGCGCACTTAACGACGTCTGCCGGGATGGCCACCTCGGCTGAGAGATACGGCGCATCGTCGCGATGGGTCCAGACGTGCACCAGCAACCCTTCTGCATGAGCCTCGTCGATATAGCCCGTCCGCGCACCGGACGAAGTTAGTGCGAGGTCCTTTGATGGTCCTACACCGTCCGCATACTCAGCAATGACCGCCACGTCGAGGTTTGGATATGGCAGTCCCCCAACGCGGGCAATGAGTTGAACGAGGGGCATTGACGTTTGCTCGCGCAGACGCCGCAAGATTTCCGGCTCGAACGATTGAATGAATACGGAACCGTTCTGAAAATTTTCCAGGCTCGCAAGGAGCGGGCCTTCGAACTCGAGTCCGATCGATCGAAAGAACTCAGGATGCTTGGTTTCAGGATAAAGGCCGACCGAACGTCCGGAGGCGGCGGCCAGTGCGATGACTTCATCGAATGTCGGCACGCTATACAGGTCATCATGGGCCAACGACCGGCCTTGCCGCGGCTGCCGCGCGCGCAACGTTTTCAGTTCCGCAAGCGTGAAATCTTCAATCCACCAATCCGCCCGGTCTAATCCTTCGGTGCGTTCGGCGTAGGCATCGACGCGCTGCCGCGCCGCAAACTCCGCCCGCTCGGCGACATCGGTCGTGGTTGAGAGAAAACGGTCGTGGCGGGCGACGAGGACGCCATCCCTGGTGATGACGAGGTCCGGCTCAATGAAGTCTGCCCCGAGTTCGATCGCTCGGGCGTAGGCCTCGATCGTGTGCTCCGGCAATTCGCCGGAAGCGCCGCGGTGGGCTATGACAACAGGTGTGGTTTCAGTCAGCGACATCCGCGTGTCTTCTTCAATGGCGCACCCGGGCGCTGTCATCGCCATCGCCGCCAAGGCTGCGCCCAACAAGGCCCCAATTTTTGCGGACATTCAGATATCCCCCTTCCGCCGGCTTATGGCGATCTCGCCCCCGATCCGGTTATCGCCTGATTTTGACCCCATCGCGCCGATCCAGTATCCCTATGGCATGGAACGCGTGCGGGCTACCGCGATATCAGTCGAGGCTGTCGTCAGGAGCCCGTCATGGGCTATACGAACCTCACTTGGGGCCATTTTGGCCTATAGGCATATTGTCTCGCCCGTTCTCCGTGCTTGCGGCGTTAATTGCCGCCACCTGCCGACATGCTCAGCTTATGCCGCTGAGGCGCTAACGCGACACGGCATGTGGCGCGGTTTCTGGCTCACCGCGTCGAGGCTCAGCCGTTGCCATCCGTTTGGCAGTCATGGCTGGGATCCCCCGCCTGAGACCATGTTGCCGCAGGGCTGGCGTTTTTGGAGGCACGGCGACTGGGCCTGGACCGCTCGCTCCGCATCGCCAACCAAGCGTTCAGATGAAACTTCATCGCTAACGCTTCGTTAACGCCGTGAGCATCTACTGACGCGAACTACCTGAACCCACAAGCAGGTACATGTCGCGCGCGCCGGATAAACTGACCGAGCGGCTGAAACGACTGGCCTCGGCGCCAATCGTCGACACGCCGCGCCCGAAAAAGTTCAAGCCTCAGCGCGCCGTTGATCGGACGCCTGCCTTCAAATTCGGCCGCGTTTCCTTGCCAACAGGCGAAGAGCTCCGCTGCGTGGTTAGGGACATGAGCCCTTCCGGCGCGAAGATCGTGCTCGAAGGCGCGTTTACATTGCCGCCCCAAGCAACGCTGATCATTGAGCAGATGGGGCGCGGTCGACGCGTTACGATAGAGTGGCAAGAAGGCCCGGAAGTAGGCGTCTCTTTTGACCCAACCCCGACCTGAGTTCTGCGGGAAGTCTTGACGACCCACTGTGGGTAGTGGAAGTCCCAACGCTTGAGAAGCGGTATCGGGCGCCTGTCGCGCCGCGCCGCCCCCCCCGAGTGGACAGTCTAATGGTCGCCATTACCTTGCCTGACGGTTCCGTGCGCGCATTTCCCGAAAAAATTTCGGGGGCCGCCATCGCAGAGAGCATCTCGAAATCGCTGGCCAAGAAAGCGATCGCGATGAAAGTCGATGGCGTGCTGAGCGATCTCTTCGCCGAAATAGACCGCGACTCGCATATTGAAATTCTGACGCGTGAAGCCCCGGAGGCGCTCGACCTCATTCGCCATGATGCGGCGCATCTGCTGGCGCAAGCTGTCCAGGAGCTGTTCCCGGGGACCCAGGTCACGATCGGGCCGAGCATCGACGACGGTTTTTACTACGACTTCGCCCGGGAAGAACCGTTTTCAACGGACGATCTGGAGAAGATTGAGCGCCGGATGGCCGAGATCGTTGATGAAGACCGTCCCACGCGCCGGGAAGTCTGGGACCGGCAAGACGCTATCGCTCGCTTCACATCGATTGGCGAAACATACAAAGCCGAGATCATCGCCGACCTTCCCGCTACGGAAGACATCAAGGTGTATTTTCACGGCGACTGGTATGATCTCTGTCGTGGGCCCCACCTGCCTTCAACGCGCCATATCGGCAAGGCGTTCAAGCTGATGAAAGTTGCAGGCGCCTATTGGCGCGGAGACCACCGCAATGCGGTGTTGCAGCGCATTTACGGAACCGCTTGGGCTTCTGACGCCGAACTCAAAGCCTATCTGACAAGGCTGGAGGAAAGCGAGCGGCGCGACCATCGCAAGCTCGGCAAAGAAATGGATCTTTTCCATTTTCAACCAGAAGCTCAAGGATCGGTATTCTGGCATCCCAAGGGCTTTCTCGTCTGGCGGTGCCTTGAAGGATATATCCGCCGCCGTCTCGATGCGGACGGTTATGTTGAGGTTAAAACACCGCAGCTTCTATCGTCCGTTTTCTGGGAGCAGTCAGGCCATTGGTCGAAGTTCCGAGAGAACATGTTCGTAGTGCCGGATGAAATTCCGTCTACGGATGAAACAATGCCTATTCTGAAGGGCGGGGGCGACCTTATGGCGCTCAAGCCGATGAACTGTCCCGCCCATGTGCAGATATTCAAACAGGGCATTAAATCCTATCGCGATCTGCCCCTCAGAATGGCCGAATTTGGCTGCTGTCACCGCAACGAGGCGCACGGTGCGCTTCACGGTCTGATGCGCGTGCGTCAGATGACGCAGGACGACGCGCACATTTTTGCGCGGGAAGACCAGATCACGTCGGAAACCGCGCGCTTCTTGAAGCTCTTCTCCCGCGTTTATGAGGATATGGGCCTGACACGGATCGCTTACAAACTCGCGACCCGTCCCGAACAAAGGGCGGGCGACGACGCGGCGTGGGATCGTGCGGAAGCCGCATTGGCAGCGGCGCTGACGGCGGCGGGCCTTGAGTTTTCCATAGCCGAAGGCGAGGGCGCGTTCTACGGACCAAAACTCGAATTTCACCTTACCGACGCGATCGGCCGCACGTGGCAGGCGGGCACCTACCAGCTCGACTATGTGCTCCCCGAGCGGCTCGATGCGACATATGTCGCAGAAGACGGGTCACGCCAGAGACCCGTCATGCTCCACCGGGCGATATTCGGCTCATTTGAGCGCTTCATCGGCCTGTTGATTGAGCACTATGCAGGGCGCTTGCCCCTTTGGCTCTCGCCGGTGCAGGTGGTTGCCGCGTCAATCACGTCCGGGGTTGATGGGTATGTCACTGAGGTCGGCGCAGCGCTTGGACAGGCGGGGCTTCGCGTTGAGACCGATCTGCGCAACGAAAAGATAAATTACAAAGTGCGCGATCATTCCCATGCGAAAGTGCCCGCTATCCTCGTTATGGGCGCGCGCGAAGCCGCGGAGAGGACCGTCTCCCTGCGCCGCCTCGGCTCGGAAGCGCAAGAGATTTTATCACTAGAGGAGGCAGTTGCACGGTTGTCACGGGAAGCCTCGCCGCCCGACCTTCGGCATACAGCTAACTGACGCCCGGTGACCGATAGTTTCGCCCTGCGCCTTGACGACCGGGCGACGGCGATATCGCTTTGCGCGCTTTTCGCTTTCGTCGCCATGGCGATTGTTTTCGGTCACCGCGGCGTAGCGCCGGCGATTATGCTGATGGGCCTTGTGACAGCCGCGCGCCCGAAGGTCTGGGTCGACGGTTGGCGCACTTTCGGGTGGCCATTGCGCCCCGATCGTCCGTCTGCGGTCGCGAGTGCGGCAACCTTTGCCTTTGTTTTATGGATTGCCGCAACGGATATCTGGTCGCCGACTCTCGGTGGTTGGCGGCTCGCCTTGAATGTCCTCGTCCCTATCTTATGCGCAGGGGCGTTGTGCTGGCTGGCGGGAGAACTTACGCTGAGTTGGCGACGGCGCGTGGCGGCGGGGTTTGCGGCGATGACTGCGTTCGCTGGAGCATTGCTTCTCATCGAAGGGCTCGGCAGTGGTAGTCTGCGTGCTGTCGTACCGCCTACTGATGAATCGCCTGGACGCATCCGCGACATGATCGCGCTAGGACGCGGCATGACGGCGCTCGCGCCCATGGTCCCACCGGCTGCGATCATAGTCTGGGTTTTGACTGGCTCGCGTCTTGCTGGATTCGCCTTAGCGGCGGGTGTGTTTGCCGGGTCGCTGACTTTGCCGATTGCGGCGAACGTATTGGCGTTGATCGTTGGCGCAGCGGCGTTCGTCGCTGGCCTGCTGCTGGGCCGAAGAACGCCGGTAGCTTTGACACTGGCAGTCTTGGCCAGCATCGCAGCCGCATTGACGCTGGCTCCGTCGATCCCGCCTCTGCCCACCGGATCAATCCTCGCCAACGTGACGCCGCTCTCATGGAGTCAGAGAACCATAATTTGGCGCGAAACAGCGCGCCGCGCGGAAGAGTGTCAGCCGTATGGGTGCGGCGCCGAGTTCGCGCGCGCCATCCATGCGGAAGGCGTGATGACGGCGGCGCCCGGATCTTCTGTTCCGCTGTCCGTTATGCCAACGCATCCGCATAACGTGCCGTTGGAAATTTGGCTGGAACTGGGCGCTGTCGGGATAGCGCTCCTGCTTTGTATGCTGATAGCCGCGGGCTGGGCATGGTCGCAAATTATTACGCCGTCGCTGATTCAGGCGAGCGTCGCCGCAGTGACCATGATTGGCGTGACCTCGTTCCTCGTGGAGGCGAGCGTTTGGCAAGTCTGGCGACTGTCGGCGCTAGGGCTGGGCGGGTTCGGTTGTACTCTGGCGGCGGCATTGCTGGCTGACGCCCGGCCGCCCCGCCAGAGCCGGGAGCATTAGATGAAACTAGCGGCTGAAATCAGCTCAGTGACAGAAAAAGGCGTCACCGCGATCATTGTTTCCTATTTCACGGGACCCGTTCTTTCGCGCGCGATCGAAGCGCTTTGTCGGCAGAGCGACGTGACTCAAATTATCCTCGTCGACAATGGGAATTGGCCGGGCGCGCTTGATCAGTGCTCTGGCGGAGAGGCTGCCGATAGTCGATTAGAGATCATCACCGGGCACGGGAATGTTGGGTTTGCCACAGCCTGCAATATCGGCGCGCGCGCGGCGCGCGGCGAATGGCTGGTTTTCGTCAACCCTGACGCCGTGATGCCAGACGGAGGCGTCAGCCGTTTGATGACCGACACGTTGAGCGTTCCGGCGCCGGCGCTAATGGGGGCCATGCTGGTAGATCCCGACGGCAAGGAGCAGCGCGGGTCGCGAAGGCAGGCGCTGACGCCTGGCTCGGCATTTGTGGAGATGACGAAACTCTACCGGTTTGCTCCGAACCATCCGTATTTCAAACGCTTTAATCTTCACGAGGAACGGGCGCCGGATAAAGTTGTCGCCGTTCCCGTCATTTCTGGCGCGTGTTTTCTTTTGCGCAAGGTTGACTACTTCGCCATGGAGGGAATGGACGAACAGTATTTCCTGCATGTCGAAGACGTCGACTTCTGCCTGAGGTTCGCGAAAGCAGGCGGGGGCGTCTATTTCAATCCGCACGTACGGGTTCTGCACTACAAGGGTTCAAGCCGCGTCAACGCCATTCGAATTGAAATGCGCAAAACCACCAGCATCAATCGCTTTTTCCACGCACACTTTTCTGACGTCTACCCCGCGCCCTTCCTGTGGCTCGTTACAGGCATTCTTTGGGGCGCCTTCGCAATGAAAGCATTAGCACGCGGCATCGTCCGCGCGCCCTCTATTATCAGCCTCCGCATCAGAAAGGGGCGACGAGGATTGCAGCGCGCCGCTGCTTTATTCGGACGACGATCATCCCGATGAAATACCTGCGCATGAATGATCTATTCAAATCCGAATTATTGATCGGAAGCGCCGCGGCCGATCACTTCAAACAGGTAAAGCGTTCGCACGCGGCTCGGCCCGATCGGAGCAACTGACATGCCTACAGGCGAGATGATGGTAGAGCTTCCCTTTAGCGGCGCTGCGTCAGCATAAGTCGTCACATAGAGCACCCTTTGATCGCGCTCAGGTGAATAAGGGAAGAACGCCTCGTAGTGATTATCGATCCGGTCGTTGGGGTTCCACGCGACAATGGGCGGACCTTCGCGCGCATAGAAGGCAAGGCCGCCAAAAATCTCCCGATCGTCGCTCATGACCGCGTCGTAGCCTGCCGCGCGAGCGGCAATTTCTGCGCCCTGCTGCGGCCAACCACGCAACTGGCTGATGGCGTTCGAGGCGCCGGCGGCTTCAATGAGAGCGATATTGCTTAGGGCGATCATCAGCGCGATGCCGACGACCGTCGTGACGCCTATTCCGGCTTGAAAGACCCTTGCGAAAATTGGCGGGGCCGCGTGCAGCGCCCACGCGGCAGCGATGATCGCCGCTGCTGGAAACGATACTGCCGCCCAGTTAGCGTGGGCTCGGGATATCAGCGCTTGCACAATGACGATAGCCACAGCAGGCAGGAAGAACCCAAGGAGAAAATTCCGCTCGCTATCCGAAACTGACTTTGGGCGCGCCATCATTCGCCAAGCGCCGTATGAGGCGAAGGCGAACGTGATTGGTCCGGCCACGCCGAATTGGGCGGCGATAAACTCTGCCATCTTTATAAATTTCAACGATGCGGTGGTCCAGTTCGCGTTGTCGACCGTGTGAGAAATCGTTGAGAGATCGTTCTCAAGATTCCAGATAATGTTCGGCGTAATGAACATCGCCGCCGCTGCGCCTGCAAGTGCGATATCGACGAAGTTGAATTTGACCGGTTTGAACTTGTTGCTGAAAGCGATGAATGGCAACCCCAAAAGAAAATAGACCATCGCGTATTTTGCCAATGCCCCAAGGCCGATCGCCCCACCGAGCATTACGGCCCATAACACTGCCGCGCGTCGGTTGCCGGGATCGTCTCGCCACGTCTCAAGCAGGCGACAGAGGAAATAAAGCGCCGCTGTCCAGAAAAACAGGAGCGGCGCATCAGTAGTCATCAGCGCGGCGGACAATGAAACGCCAGGCATGGTGAAATAGGCGGCAGCCGCCCAGAAACCGGTCCGCGCGTCGACAGCGTGGCGCCCGATCAGAAATATGAATGTTGCCGCCCCGGCGTGAAACAAAGGCGCTGAAATACGGACGGCCCATTCCGAATTGCCGAATATTGCCGTTGTAAGCCCGATTACCCACGCGATTAGGGGCGGTTTCGAATAGTAACCAAATGCCGGTTCCTGCGCCCAAAACCAGTACTGCGCCTCATCCGGACCAAGATTGATTTCAGCAGTGAATAGGGAAAACAAGCGGAGAGCCGTGCCAGCTGCGATGAGCAGCAAAAACAAGCGTTCGTAGGCGGGCTTCGCTTTTTTTGGCCCTGACGTGAGCGCTGGGCCGCTCGTACTGGCTCTCATGGGTTGGCCGCAGCGGTGTCAGAAACAACGGGACGTACGCGGTAAATCACGATCTCAACATTCTTGCCGTTAGAATAATTTATGCCGGATACCGCGCCGATAACGTCCAGCCGGGATGGGCTGGATGCCCCGCTGAGCGCTTGGAACTCGGTCTCGAACGCCGACGCCTCGCGTGATTCGATGATGGCTGGGGCAAGTTCAGACGCGAAAGCGATCCTGGCCGCTGTGGCGCCGTCCGTGACGCGGGTTTTCGTTCCAAGCAGGAAGACAATAGACGGCTCGAAATATCCAGCGACAATTGCAGGGGGTGCGTTGTCGCGCAGGGGGTGCATGTTTTCAGCCTTAAGCGTCTCATCTATTCTTCTGGACACAGCCAGTTGATCAAGTTGTGGACTGAGGCCTGCCAGCATCGCCCAAACAGTCATCGCCGAAACCAGTGACGCGGCAATGAGCCCGTTGCTATTTTGGTTCCGCCAAAAAGCCAAGGCGACAGTGAGGGCTGCGACGGCGACAGCGATCGCTGTCACGATGAATGGCAAACGCGGTGCGCTCCCGCTAGCGTAACTCGATAACGCCACAATCAGACCTGCGATGCTAAAGCAGGCGACCAGATAAAGAACGGCCCCCGCCTTGGTGAGTAGAGGGTTCGCCCATCCCTTTCGTACTGTCTCGGCGGCTAGAAGACAGAGCGCTGGATAGAGGGGTAGCGTGTAATGCGGCAATTTTGTCGCTGTCAGCTCGAACAGGAGCCAGCCCGGTACCAGCCAGGCCAGCAAAAATCCGATCGAGGGATCGCGCCAACGCTTGATAGCGGCAGTCAAGGCCGCGGGGAAAACTGCGGCTACTGGCCACAGAAAGATCGGAGCGAGAGCAACATAATAGCCGATTGGCCCGCTATGACTTTCCTGTACGGATGAAATCTTCCCTAAAAAATCCCGCCCCGCCGATTCAACAAGAAATCGGCCGTCGGTTGCCGCGCTGATCGCTAAAAGCCAGGGGCCGATCAACAAGCCGAGGATGGCCACGCCGAGTCCCGGTCGAAGGGCGCGCTGGCAATCTCGCCACGGGCGGCCGATGCTAATGAGCATAGCCGCCGAAATCCCGATAAGCGGCGCAATCGGACCTTTGATAAGCGCGCCAATACCAAGCGCCGTCCAGAATAACGCAGCCAGCCAGATCGGGGCCTGACGACCGGCGTTGCGCATGATGTGGATTTGAGCGAGCGCCGCCATTGCCGCGCAAACGGCGGCCAGCAACAGGGCGTCTGCTTTCGCGATAGCCGCCTCGCCAATTACGCCCGGAGCGCTCGCAAGCATAAGCGCGGCCATCGTTCCGGTCTGACGAGAGAAGAGTGCGCATCCGATCGCGTAAGTAAACAGCGCCGCAAGAACAGCTCCGGCGACCGACGGCAAGCGGAAAGCCCAGATTTCCCGCGCATTCGGCGTCGAAAACGTCAAGACGCTCGCTGCTTGCGCCCAGTACGCGCCGGCGGGTTTTTTGTTGCGTTCGCTGTCCTGGAACCGGATGTTCAACCCATCGCCGGTCTCGAGCATTTGCGCCGTTGCCTGCGCAAAGCGCGCTTCGTCACGGTCGAGGACCGGCATTGAGAACACGCCTGCGAGCGAGGCGATAAGCGCATAGGCTCCGACAGCGAGAAGGCGAAGAACACCTCCAGTCGCAAGAGTGCGACGCAGGTTGACGAGATAGCTCACGTCGAGCCGTCGCCTTTGGAGAACTTTCATCACCAGCCCCCGGCCCTGCCGATTTGGCGAGACGGCACACATATCAGCACAACTTTTCAGGCGCTTCGGTTTCTGCGATCACAAGGTTGTATTGTCTTCGGTTTGTGGCGCATGCCCAACCGTCGTCATCCCACGCGCCTCGGTGTTTACCTCGTGACAGAAATTCCTCAAACCAACCACACGGTTAACCGCCCCGCGAACGAACCGGCGGCCCTGTTTGGGGAATTGCCTCGCTGCGAGGACGAAGCGCGCCCTGATCCCGAAGTGAGCGTCGTCGTTCCAATGTTTAACGAAGCCAACGGCGCTATTGAATTGGTTCGCGAGATCAACGCCGCCATGGAGGCAATCCCTCATGAGATCGTGGTTGTAGACGACTGCTCGACGGACGCGACGCGATCAAGGTTAGTCCAACTCAAGGGCGGGATGGCGCAACTTCGCGTCATTGCGCATCATGCAAACGCCGGTCAGAGCCGGGCCATTCGCACTGGCGTTCTCGCGGCGCGTGGGAACCTGATCGCAACCCTAGATGGCGACGGCCAGAACGATCCAGCCGATATTCCAATTTTGGTGCAGGAGTTTAACGCCGCTTTGTCTCTCACGCTCGGAATGGTAGCTGGCGTTCGGACGCGCCGACAAGACACCGTCGCCAAGCGTTACGCTTCACGGGCGGCGAACGCAATTCGCTCGCGACTACTTCAAGACGGCGCAGCGGATTCAGGCTGCGGATTGAAAGTATTCGCCCGCAGCGCTTACCTCCGCTTGCCATATTTCGATCATCAGCATCGCTACCTTCCTGCGTTGATGCGTCGAGAAGGATTTGAGGTCGCTTTCATTCCAGTCAGCCACCGGCCGCGCCTGCATGGCCACTCGAAATACACCAATTTGGGGCGATTGGCGGTTGCATTTCGCGACCTGCTCGGCGTCATGTGGCTGGCGGACCGAGCGAAGTCGCCGAAAACCATTTCAGAGCTTTAGCCTTCCGGTCTTCATGCTATAACCCATGTGGGGTGTAAAAGGGGATGATCGATGTCGCTGCAAATGATTCCGCTGCTTGCCATCAGCTTTATGGTTTACGCGGCGCTGACGGTGATTGGCCTTGCCGGCCCGGCCGGCGAGCCTTGGCATGACGGCGTGATATTAAATCTTGCCCTCTACTCGAAAGACGTTTGGCCCATTACCTGGGGCGACCTTTTCCTCGCAGGCAGCGTCGGCCTGTTATTCGTTGAGCTCGTCCGGTCGACGCGTACGGGCTCCGCAGCGATCACCAACCACCTTCTTTCGTTCATCTTGTTCATCATAGTGTTGCTCGCGTTTATCCTCGCGCCCGGGTTCGGGAATTCGGTCTTCTTTCTCTTTATGACGATGACTTTTCTGGATCCAATGGCGGGGCTGGTCGTCACCACCGTTACTGCTAGACGCGACTTGTTGGTTTCCGAGGGATTTGGCGGCTAAATCGCCGATCAGCAGCGGTAGCAGGGATCATACGAGCAAATTGATAACTGAACCGGCTGCTGCTCTCGCGTCTTCGGGTAGCAGCGTCTGCCCGACCCGATAGGCGGCTGCAATGTTCTGTCGGAAGCCCGGAGCGCGTCTACTGTGAGCGACGGTGGAGAGCGCGGGTAACCCGCGCGGGCGCGCAAGGTCGCGAACAGCCGGAACGATTAAGGAAATCCCTCTCATCGACCGACAATTCAGCAAGATTTCGGCCAAGAACCGGCCCGCGGAAAGACGCACATTTTAAGTTTATTTACCCCTATCGACCTAAGTTTGCGGAAGTAGGGTTGTGAGCGCAGCATGGCAGATACTGAGTGGGCGTGGTTTCGCCCGGTTCGTCCGTCGCAGAAGGTGACGGCGACGGAGACGTCGCCGCCGCTAATTCGCGATGCAACTGCCCAAAAATCGACCTCGGTAGAACCAGACAATCACGCCGCGGGGGACGAGGCTGGGCTGCAGGCGTTGTTCGAATTCGATCCGTCAACGTGTGCATGCGCATGGTCTGATCCAGAGGCCGCTCGCAGATTGTTTGGCGTCGAACTTGCAGGTCCCAACGCAAGCGCAATCGGCTTCGACAGCTTCATCCGCGACCGGGAAGCCGCGGCAAAACGCCGGATGCTTTGCGACACGCAGTCAAGCTTCACGCTTGAATATGAAATTGCTCGACCCGATGCAGATTCAATCTGGGTTGAAGAGCGCAGCGGCTGGATCGGCGCGGGCGCTTCGAAACGACTCATTGGCCTTGTGAGATCGATCGAAGCTCAGAAACAACGCGAAGGGCGCCTAGCCTGGCTGGCGCGTTATGACGAGCTTACAGGCGTCCTCAATCGCAGTGAACTACGTCGGGTGCTGCAGTTGGCTTTCGACGAAGCCGGCGCAAATCTGCAGGGCGCGTATATCTTGGCGGGAATCGACGATCTGGGTTCGGTCAACGCGGATTTTGGCTTCGATGTCGCCGACGAGGTGATTGCCGAGGTTGGGGCTCGGCTGAAGCGCATGCTGAAACCCGGCGACGCTATCGGCCGAATTGCGGGCACCAAGTTCGGAATTCTTCTGCGTGAGGCGCCGCAGGAAAGCATTCGGGACACGTGCATTCAGTATCTGAACGCTGTTCGCGAAAGCGTGATCGACACCAGGCGCGGCGCCGTCGCGGCTTCGATCTGCCTTGGCGCAATTGCCCTGCCGGACGACGCCGCTGACGCTCATTTGGCAATGGCTCGCGCCGAGGCCTCGCTCGATCAGGCAAAACGCATTGGACGTTCAAGCTGGTCGCCGTTCAGCGAAAAGACCGACGTCGTGAGCGCGCGCCGCCGCAACACGCACATGTCCGATGTAATATTGACTGCGCTGAACGAGCGCCGTGTCCGGCTCGCATTCCAGCCAATCGTCAGCGACATCGGCGAGGCGCCGACGAAATTCGAGTGCCTGATCCGAATGCGTGCAGAGGACGGCAGGGAGGTCCCTGCTCCCGAATTCATTCCTGTGGCGGAGCGTCTTGGCCTCGTCCATTTTCTCGATCGGCGCGTCCTCGAGCTGGCGATCAACACGCTTGCGGTTTGCCCGAATATCAAACTTAACGTGAATATTTCGATGGAGACGGTTAAAGACCCTCTGTGGGCAGAGGGATACCTTTCGGTTTTGCGTTCGAACGAAGCGCTCGCACGTCGCATCACGGTTGAACTCACCGAAACTCAGGTTATCGACGCAGTTGACGCGTCAATAGAATTCGTGACGACGGTAAAGAAACTCGGCGCGTCCTTCGCCATAGACGATTTTGGCGCCGGTTACACCTCGTTCCGTAACCTCAAAGCGCTGGATATTGACACGCTGAAGATCGATGGGTCGTTCGTAACCGGAGTTTCAGCGTCACGAGAGAACCAGCTCTTTGTCCGCACGTTGCTCGATCTTGCACGGAATTTCGGCATGCGTACGGTCGCGGAATGGGTCGATAACGAGGCTGACGCCATGCTGTTGAAGGGGCTCGGCGTCGACTTCCTGCAAGGATATCTGATCGGCAAACCCGAAACGACACCCGCGTGGTTGCCCAATGGGGCCCCCAACGCTGCGCCACTCAGCCCGCCCGGCCAACCTTACCGCTAGGCTATCGAGCCGCGGAAATATGCCGGCGGTTCTATTGTCGTGCGGCGCGCAGCTTTCCAAGCTCGTCTCGAAGTTCTTTCAATTCCTCTTTCAGTGCACTGATTTCTCTGGCGCCGCCATCATCGCCAGCGCGTCCGCCGCCAACGTGCTGGGACACGCCTTGCTGATAGAAGGCCCCAACGGGCGAAAACATCTTCATCGCTTGTTCAAAGAGCGCCATGTTTTGCCGGGCAGTTTCCTCAAACATGGCGTATCCGGGCGCTGCGCCAAACGCCCCCCGCATCTGCTCGCGCATTTTTTCCTGATTGCGCGCGAACGCATCCATGCTCATTTCGAGGTAAGACGGCAGAAAAGACTGCAAGTTGTCGCCGTAAAACTTGATGAGCTGACGTAAAAACTGAATCGGAAGCAGATTGCCGCCTTTGGTCTCTTCTTCGACAATAATTTGGGTCAGCACCGCGTGCGTAATGTCTTCACCCGACTTTGCGTCGTAAACGACGAAATCGGTTCCCTCTTTCACCATCTCCGAGAGATGATCGAGCGTGATATAAGAGCTGGTTGCGGTGTTGTAGAGGCGGCGGTTTGCGTATTTCTTGATGGTTACTGGTTCGGTTCGCTCGGACGCATGTCCGCCCGGAGCCGCGCCAATTTCAGGAGATGCAGACACGAGCCGTTCCTTTCCATGCGAGTCTCGCTGGCGGAGCCTCACGCTAAACTTTTTTGAACGTGGACAGTAACACGAATATTCCCGGTTTTCTAATGACATAGCGTGCGATCGAGACCGGTCAAAGTGTTGCGCTCAAAGGCAATCTATCGATTTCGGACCTGTTAGCCTGCCCCCGTCTCCCGCAGTTGTGTATATCTTTCGCCGGGTAGACCGAGCTTTATCGCCTCGGATGTGGATTTCGGCGCAGACGTGGGCCGCTCGACGCAGGAGAAATTTTGATGACCGGAGTTGTGATTGCTTCCGCCGCCCGCACGGGCGTTGGATCCTTTGGGGGTTCGCTAGCAGGCACGCCAGCCGCAAGGCTTGGCGAAACCGTCATGAAGGCCGCACTCGAACGCGCAGGGATCGCGGGCGAAGAGGTGGACGAAGTGGTCATGGGACACGTTCTGCAAGCGGCCCAGGGTCAAAATACCGCGCGTCAGGCGAGCCTGTGGGCGGGTATTCCGAAAGAAAAGCCGGCGATGACAATTAATCAGGTCTGCGGCTCTGGGCTGCGAGCCGTTGCGCTTGCCGCTCAATCGATCCGCCTCGGCGACGCGTCGATCATCGTCGCAGGAGGGCACGAAAACATGTCTCAGGCGCCGCATGCCGCCCATCTCCGAGACGGCGTCAAGATGGGCGACGTGCGCTATGCGGACACGATGATCAAGGATGGCCTCTGGGACGCGTTCAATGATTTCCACATGGGCAACACCGCAGAAAACCTAGCCCGAAAATATCAGATTAGTCGGGAGGAACAGGACGCTTTCGCCGTCGCGAGCCAGAACAAGGCGGAAGCGGCGCGCAAACTCGGCAAGTTCAAAGATGAGATCACTCCGGTAATTCTGAAAACAAAAAAAGGCGAAATGAGTTTCGAGCACGACGAATATATTCGCGAAGGCGCGACAATGGAGTCAGTCGCGGGCCTTCGCCCGGCCTTCCTCAAGGACGGTGGCACAGTGACCGCCGCCAATGCGTCGGGCTTGAACGACGGCGCTGCCGCAATGGTTGTCATTTCGGAAAAAGAGGCTCAGCGGCGCGGCCTGACGCCGCTCGCGCGCATCGCATCCGCCGCGCATTGCGGCGTCGACCCGGCAATTATGGGCATCGGGCCGGCGCCGGCCTCGCGCATGGCCCTAGAGAAGGCGGGCTGGTCGCTCGGCGAGGTTGATCTTATTGAGGCGAACGAGGCTTTTGCTGCTCAGGCGCTGGCGGTTGGCAAGGAGCTTGGCTGGGATCCCGCGACAGTAAACGTCAACGGCGGGGCGATCGCGATTGGCCACCCGATTGGCGCGTCGGGGGCCCGGATCCTCACGACGCTGATATTCGAGATGCGTCGCTCTGGCGCCTCGCGCGGACTCGCAACGCTGTGCATCGGCGGCGGTATGGGCGTGGCCATGTGCATCGAGCGAATGTAGGCTCCGGCAGCATCAGCCGGAGCGGCCGTTCGACCCATCGAAGAAGTGGGCGAACCTCATGGATGGAAACGCAATACCTGAAGGGAGCAAGGAACATGCAAAAGCGCACGGCGATCGTCACCGGCGGCACGCGCGGAATCGGGCGCGCGATTTCGCTCGCCTTAAAGCAGGCCGGCCACGAGGTCGCTGCAACTTATGCAGGAAATATTGAAGCGGCCGAGGCCTTTCGCGAGGAAACGGGCGTAGCGGTGTATCGATGGGACGTTGGCGATTACGCCGCCTGCAAAGCAGGTGTGCAAGAGATCGAAGCCGCGCAGGGCGTGACCGATATTCTGGTGAACAACGCCGGCATTACGCGCGACGGATTTTTTCACAAGATGTCGCCCGCTCAGTGGACCGAGGTCATTCGGGCCGACCTCGACAGCGTTTTCAACATGACGCATCAGGTTTTTCCAGCAATGCGGGAGAGAGGTTTCGGTCGGATCATCAATATTGCGTCGATCAACGGCCAGAAAGGCCAGATGGGACAAACGAACTATTCTGCGGCGAAGGCCGGCATGATCGGTTTTACCCGCGCCTTGGCCCAGGAGGGCGCATTTAAGGGCGTGACGGTTAACGCTGTTGCGCCTGGCTACGTCGCCACAGAGATGGTCGCGGCCCTGGATGCGCCGGTCCTGCAAAAGATCGTAGCGCAAATTCCGGTCGGCAGGCTCGGCGAGGCTGACGAGGTCGCGAGGTGCGTTGCCTTTCTCGCGGACGACCAAGCCGGCTTCATCACGGGTTCCGTGCTGACAATCAATGGCGGCCAGTACATAGCCGCTTAGCCGCAAAAACGTTGGTCATTGCCCGGATTTCGCCAAATTGAAACGCTAATTTGATAGAAAGGGCCCGCTATACGCGTCCTTCCCCGTTGTTGTGAATTACGCCTCGTATTTCCGACAACCTACCACGGTGAGACGTCGTTGCGCTTCTTATGCATCCTTTCAGCTTTTTTGGTCGCAATAGCGACGGAGGCCGGCGCGCAGAACCGGCAGGGCGGGAAGGATCCGTTCTCAGCCCTCGTCGGCCGCGATCGCGCGGCGTCGGAACGGCAGCGTGAGGCAAACAGGGTTGATCGCTACGTTTCTGCGGCCGGCGATGAAGTGTTCTTGTTTCAATCTGTCGGAACAGACGCCCGGTTAAAATTTTTGTGCGGGCCGAGCGCGCGGGAAATTGACTGCCTGATTGATGACGATACGCCGGCGGAGGAGATACTTCTTCTCTTCGCTACGCGCGGTCCACGAGGCGATACAATTTACCGCGATGCCTCTGGCAAAGCCTGGCTGCGGATCACCGCCTATGGCGGCGCAACGGCCTATCGCCTCGGAGATCGGAGCGGTCATGCCGCAACCCGAACTTTCGGCGAGGATCCACCGCTTGTGTTGCCTACGGTTTCGCTTGACGCGGCGCGCAGGCGCGCAACGCGGGCCACCGCCCTCTTGAGTGCGGCGCTGGGCGCGCCAATAATTTTTGAAGTCGGCGAACCGGCGCTCGACGGGGCGACGGATGCGTCCGTGCTCGCCGACGCAGTCGCGCGCGCTGCGAAAGCGCTAAACTCCATTGCTGAATCTCCCGCCGGTGCGACCGCGCTGCGTAATCGATATTCATCCGTACGGTTCAGCGCGGGCGATGCTTCTGCGGTGCGCGAAGATGGCCGGGCGCTGAAGGTTGTTTATGATCCCGACGGAGACGTTTACGGACGCCCTTCGACCGCTGAAATCGTCGCTGCGGTCGAAGATACCCTCTGATTTGATGATAAGCGCACGGAGGCGTTCGCTAGCGAAACGCATCTTTCCGCCGGCGTAATTCAGTAAACACATCAACGGCTGAAGCCCCGCGCATGTTCACGGCCGCCGCGAGCGCCGCGGTGTCGGCGCGCAGAAACGGGTTCGTCGCAAGTTCATCGGCAACAGTTGTCGGCACCGTTGGAGCGCCTCTTGCCCGCATGGCCTCCACCGCGTTGACGCGACGCGCGAGCAATGCGTTTTCGGCATCTACAGTTATGGCGAAGCGCGCATTCGATAGCGTGTATTCGTGCGCGCAATATATCTGCGTGTCCGGCGGCAGGCTCGCAAAGCGCTGCAACGACCCGTACATTTGCTGCGGCGTCCCTTCAAATAACCGGCCGCATCCCATGGCGAAAATAGTATCGCCAACGAAGATCAAACGCTGTCTGGAAAAGTGAAACGCTATATGTCCGAGCGTGTGCCCGGGTGTCGCCCAAACGGTCGCGACGTTCGCCCCGAGCGAGACATTGTCTCCTTCTCGGACGATTACGTCGATCCCTGGAATGGGCCGACGCTCGTCCCCGGGCCCAACGATACGCGCGCCCCAACGTTCTTTCAGCGCCAGATTACCGTCGACATGGTCCCAATGGTGATGGGTGTTCCAGATGAAATCGAGAGGCCATCCTAGCGCCTCAAGTGCAGCGCTGATGACGTCCGGATCCGGCGAGTCGATAGATGCGACGAGACCGCTTTCTTTATCGCGAACCAGGAACGCGTAATTTTGGTTCTCCGGCAGGCACGCCATCATCCGGATGTCGAGTCCGGGCGCTGGATCGAGGGCGTTTCCCGAGGGTGTGAGGCTCGCGCGCGTCATTGTTTCATTCTAAACCACATCGCTGACATTCGAAAACGCAGGAACTGAAGCGATGTACGACCACAATTCAACATTGAGGCCGCTGGTAAGGATCAAGCGTCTCCCGCATGGCGAAGGGCTCGCCTTGCCGGCCTATGAGACCGAACTAGCAGCGGGCTGCGACGTACGCGCCGCGCCGCCAGCAGGCGACGAGATTGTCTTGAAACCCGGCGCTCGCGCAATAATCCCAACGGGTTTGTCGATTGCCTTGCCAGCGGGGTGGGAAGCGCAAATGAGGCCCCGCTCCGGGTTAGCCGCAAAGTTCGGGATTGCATGCGTCAATTCGCCGGGGACAATCGACGCGGACTATCGCGGCGAGATCAAGGCTATTCTTATAAATCATGGTACTGAAGATTTCGTTATCCGCCGCGGCGACCGGATCGGGCAGTTAGTCTTTGCGCCCGCTTTTCAGGCTCGATTCGAAGAAGTCGAAGAACTGGATGCCACACAGCGGGGCGAAGGCGGTTTTGGATCGACCGGTGTTTAAAGCCACGCCGCATGTCCAGCGTCTGTTTCGCAACGGGCCCGATATATGCTGAATGCGGAGCAGCGCGAGCGATACCTGCGGCATATTTTGTTGCGTGAGGTGGGCGCGCAAGGCCAGCAAAAACTGCTCGCATCAAGCGTTTTAATCGTTGGCGCCGGCGGGCTAGGCGCGCCGGTCATACAATACCTTGCGGCGGCCGGGGTCGGTCGGCTTGTGGTCATGGACCCGGATGTAGTGGCTCGCTCCAACCTGCAACGTCAGACAATCTATCGTACAACCGATATTGGAGCCGCGAAGGTCGACATTGCGCGGAACTTCGCGCGCGCTCTAAATCCTGATGTCGACTTCGTCAGCGTCAATGACGCCATTGATACAGCGAACGCTGCGGAAATGATCGCACGCTGCGATCTCGTTATTGAGGGCGTCGATAGCTTCGAAACGAGATATATCGTCAATCGCGGCGCGCTGCAGGCCCGTCGCACTCTTGTTTCAACCGCTGTTGGGAGATTTGACGGTCAAGTCGCTTTGTTCGCCGGGCATGACGGGCAATCGCCCTGCTATCGCTGTTTCGCGCCGCAGGCGCCGCTAGATGCTGACGCCGTCTGTGAAACAGAGGGAGTAATGGGTCCGGTGACTGGCGTTATTGGCGCGCTTGCAGCAATGGAGGCCCTGAAGGTTCTATTGGCAATTCCTGGAACGCTTCTCGGGCGCATCATGATTTATGACGCGCTCGGCGCTAAGGCGCGTACCGCGTCCATATCTCGCGATCCCGAATGCATCGACTGTTCCCAGTTCTCTTAGTTTTCTAACCGCCATAAAAAAACAGAGGGTTTCATGTTTGAATCTTTCGTCTCGGTTTCTCTTCTCGGCGCACTCGTGATGGCGCTTGGGTTCAATGTGTCTCTCCACCGTATGCGGATGACGACCGACGCCGCCCGGCTCGCTGAGGCCGATAGCGCCAGCGGCCTGCGAAAAGCGATTCGCGCACATGGTAATGCGATCGAATACGCCCCCATGCTCGCTATCCTGATTTTCGCATTGGGCGGTCGCGATCCGTCTCTATTGGTTGAGATCACCATGTACGCAGCAGTGTTTGCGCGCTACTGCCACGCTGCGGGTTCGCTACTCTGTACGACCGTGCATACCCCGCACCCCCTGCGCTTCATCGGTGCGGCAGGAACCTACACTACGGGCTTTCTGCTTTCGATCGCACTATTGTTGGAGGCGCCGAAAGTATGGTGATGCGATTTTTTTCAACGTTGCTATTGGTCGCGTGTATTGCAGGTGCGATGGGATGCGCATCGCTCATTACACCAAAACCTGGCGCTGAACGCGCCGCGTTGCGCGATGGGGCATATCGCTTAGATCCAGATCACGCGTCGGTGTTGTTCAAAATCGATCATTTGGGCTATTCGAATTATGTTGGCCGCTTCAACCGACTGAATGCCGTGCTCGATTTCTCCACGGACGATCCGCAAGCCTCAACGCTAGAAGCGATCGTGGAAATCGACTCGCTCGACGTTGCGAATGACGCATTCAGCAGGACGCTCCTTGGCCCGAGCTGGTTTGACGGGACGCGTTTTCCCCAAGCGATATTCAGGTCAACCAGCGTCGAGATAACCGGCGATCAAAACGGGCGTATTACGGGCGACCTGACGCTCAGGGGCGTGACGGCTCCGATGATGCTTGAGGTAACCTTCAATGGTGGCGCGCAGGACCTTTTGCGCGGCGGCTATGTTCTCGGCTTCTCTGCTGTTGGCGTTCTCGATCGCACGCAGTTTGGCGTCGATGCGTTGTCGGGCGTTATCGCGTCCGAAGTGCGGCTTGAGATCGAGGCAGAATTTATTCGCCGTTAAGTATATTCTGTAATCGGAGCTTCATCGAACTGCGCTACGTGTATCGTGTGGGCGATCTTTATTCACTTCCCGATGCAGTCCGGGTTCTCGCTCAGACGAGCCTCAGGTCCGGGGAGCGTGTGGAATGGGCGGGCGCACCTAGCCCATCAAGAGTTTTGTTAAACACTTCAGGCATCTGGATTTTCGGCATCCCTTGGACGGCCTTCGCCATTGCATGGGAGGCTATTGCGCTCAGTGGATTGTTGAGCAGCGACATTGACGGTCCGGGCGGCTGGTCGGCGTGGATTTTGCCGCTTTTCGGAGCGCCATTCGTCTTGGTTGGCTTTTGTCTCCTCGGCGCGCCGTTCTGGGCAGCGCATTGCGCCCGCACAACAGGTTTTGTTGTAACAGATCAACGTGTGATGGAGTTGCGCGCAGGAGGCGTGGAGAAGACCAAGTTTCTGCTCCCCGCAGATATTCGCGGCGTGGAATTGAAGCGCCACACGCGCGGTAGTGGGTCGGTCAAGGCGTTATGCCAGATACGGCGCAACCGTGAAGGCGATCGCATCAATGATGACTGGGCTCTATCGGGCGTGCCGGATGCAAACCGAGCAGTAGAAGCAATCCAGCGGTTGATCAAAAAAACAGAATGGTGAAGCGCCTATCCGCAGGTCGCCGCATTATCCCTTCAGGGAAATTTCGATGACAGCGCCGGGCGTCAAGACAACGGCGGCCTCGTCGAAACTCGGCCGCTTCAGTTTTGGACGAATGCCATTGGAGAACGCGTAAGGCTCCTTCGGTAAGCCGACAGCAGTTCTATTGAGGCGACCGTCTTCATTTACATCGTGATATACAACGACCGCATATAATCCCGAATCGAGATCCGTCAGATCAATCTGAGCTAAGCCTTCTTCATCGACAGACGCGTCGTACTTCGCCACGGCGTTTTTTAGGAAATCGGCTTCGCTCGCATAAACCGCAACCCGAAGACGGCCGCCCGCAGAAATGGCTTTAGTCCTGACCGTTAATTGACTGGGCGCTATGCCGGCGTCGAAGAGCCGTGAGGAAGCAGGAGCGCTATCAGCGACCGCAGGGGTCGCCATCAGCCCTAAAGCCAGCGCCGCCAATACTGATCGCCCAATTTCTTTTAGGTCACACATGCTCGAACCCGTAACCCCTCAAAGCCCCAGTCCGCACGATGCTTAACGCAGCCTTGCTATCATGCGCATTCTGGCGCCCAAGCTTTTAAATCAACTAAAATTTTGCCCGTTTTTGAGCATCGGTCCTGATAGGTGGGGTGGCGTTACGCCGTTGCAACGCCACGCGTAATAAAACCGGCAAACCTCGGCGCGCCGCGGGCGTAGTGGGAATGGCGGCTTTCTATGCGAAACCCAGCTTTTTCGATCAATCGCGCGGGATCGCGATTGAGGTTACAGCCTCCTGCAATCCGACCCCAAAAACCATTGATTTTATTTTGAAATTTTAAAATTTCCGGGTCTGGAGCAGCGCCATGCTCAAGAAAGACCAGCCTTCCGCCAGGTCGTAAAACTCGTTTGACGCCTGCTAACGCCGCTTCCGTGTCGGGTATCGTGCACAACGTAAATGTGATCAATGCGCAGTCGACTGAAGCGTCCGCAAGAGGGATTTTTTCGCCGGGCAAATCTATCCACTCAAGCGGAAACGTTAGTTTCGCGACCCGCTTGGCGGCGCGCCGGCGCATGCCTATTGCCGGTTCAAGCGCGTAAAGGCGTTCGATATTCGCCGCCTCGTAATAATTCGCGTTGAGCCCGGATCCGAAGCCTACCTCAAGGATACGACCACGCGCTTCTTTTACGATGGCGGCTCGTTCGCGCTGGATCGCAGGCATGGAGCAGGCGCACGTAACCAGCGCCGGCTCGACCCAGTCGCGATAGAATCCCATCAGGCGATCTTTCAATCGAGACCGAGGATAATGCGGTCTGGTGGTTTATGCCCGTCGGCGAACATCTTGATGTTGATGATAACCCGTTCGCCCATCTCGATCCGACTTTCAATCGTCGCCGACGCCATATGCGGCAGCAGGACCACGTTGGGCGCTGAAACGAGTTTGGGATTGGGTTTTGGCTCATTTTCGAACACATCGAGGCCAGCCCCGGC
>CAZSBU010000016.1:0-4661 GCA_964605055.1 uncultured Caulobacterales bacterium
GCGCCTCAAAGGTTAACAACAAGTTAACGCGAAACTGGCTGATTTCCGAATGCTGTTTCGGTGTCGTTATCTTTACTCCCGCAGAACCACGAGTTCTGATGATTCGCGCGTGACTTACCGGGCGGAATAGTAATAGTTTCGAATTGGTAAACGCGCATTTTTTGCGGTGTCCTCACAGGCTCTGAAGAATGTCGCGGTAGACTTTCACGGCGGCGTAGGCCGCATCGAGGGAACGCTTGGCTGCTAAAACCTGTTAGGTCGGCGCCGACCTAAAGCGCGAGGGCAATGCTGGGCGTCGTTCTGAGTCCGCGCGCACGGTTCTCGCGCGCGCGTTGGATGCAATAGGGTCTGATGGCAGCGATGCGATTTATTCGTCCGGATGCGAAGCGCGCCGCCAAGGCAGAGGCACATCTTGCCGGCCGGATTGATGCGCTCTCCTCACGCCGCTTGCTGGCGCTTACCTCAATATTTGTCATTGCCATTGCAGCGCTCTTCATCGGCAAGTTGCGGGAAGACGCCAGCGGAAGGCGGATTGAAACAGCCCTGCGCATAGAACGGGCGGCCGCGGATTGCGCGGCCATCATCAACGTCGCCTTGGTTACCGGCGGATCCCCGCGTACCGGGTTGTCGCAATGCCACGCGGGCGGCGCCTCAGCCGCGTTCCATGTCTCCGCATCGGGCGACATTCTCGCCGTGTACGGTCGAACCGATGTGATCGATGTATCGCCTGCGCTGCTTCGCAGTCTCGCGCTCGCCCAACGCGCCAGCGCCACGCTGGATCTTCCCTCCGGTCGCGCCGCCGCCGCCTGGCGTCCGCTCGATAATGGCGAGACCGTTCTTGTGGCCGCGCCGGCCGCTGACATTTTCCAACGTAGCCCGTTATGGGCGTTCTACCTTCTTTGCCTTGCCGCCATCGCGCTCGTTATCGCGTCGCTGATGGCGGCGTTCCTGCGTCAGAGCAGAGCGGCGGCGCGCGCCGGGGCTGCGGTGGAATCCTTGCAGAAAACACAACGCGCTCTGGCGGGCGGGCGGTGCAGTCCGTGGCACTTCGATGCTCGCAATCGCACCGTCTCGCTATCGCGAAGCCTTCTCGAACCGCTCGGGCTCGGGGCGCGCGACCGTGAATTCACGCTGGGCGAAATCACCGCACTCGTACATCCGGAAGATTTGCGGATAGCCCTCGCCGTTATAACCGGCGATACGTCTGGCGTGACGGAGGGTTTGATCCGCCTGCGCGACCCCGGACGGACGTGGTCGCGGGCGTATTTCCGAACCGCTCCTGACGCAACGCGGTTCAATCGCGCCGGCGTCGCCTTCGATCTGTCGGGCCCGAAGAGCCTGATCCCAAGCGCGGCGATTGCCGAAGCCCGTCTCAAAGACGCCATTGAAAGCATCCCCGAAGCGTTCGTGTTGTGGGATGCGCAAGGTGGGCTCGCCGCGTGGAACCGCCGTTTCGCCAGCATCTTCGAGATCGACACAGGCGAGCTGTCGCCAGGCCTGACTGGGGATGAAGTGGCCGCTATCGCGCGCCGAAGCGCGCACGTCGTCACTGATTTTTTTGCGCCGGACGCGCCGCTCGACGAAGAAAGCGCCGAGGTTGAACTGACCGACGACGCATGGCTGCACATTTCGAGACGCCGGACGGCCGAAGGCGGCATGGTTTGCGTCGCCTCCAACGTCACTGATCTGAAACGCCGTGCGCGGGCGCAAAAGAAGCGCGAGCGCGAACTCAAGATGATTGTCAGCGACCTTGAATCATCGCGGCGGGAATTGTCCGACACTATGCTCAAATATCAGTTTGAGAAACGCCGGGCTGAGGACGCCAGCCGCTCCAAAAGCGAGTTCCTCGCCAATATGAGCCATGAACTGCGCACGCCTTTGAACGCGATAAACGGGTTCTCCGAGATCATGCACGCGGAACTTTTCGGCCCGCTGGGCGACGCCAAATACAAGGAATACGTTTCGGATATTCTATCCAGCGGACAGCACCTGCTCGAGTTGATCGAAGACATCCTCGACATGTCGAGGATCGAAGCAGGCCGCATGCAAATCGACCTGAAGCGTATCGATCTCGAACGCATCCTGCAGGAAAGCGCCCGCCTCGTCGCCAAGCGAGCGAATGACGCAGGCGTTCGTCTCACGGTTTCGGTTGGCCACGCGCCCGCCGCCTTCGCCGACGCGCGAGCCGCCAAGCAAGTGACGCTCAACCTGCTCTCCAACGCCATCAAGTTCACGCCGCCGGGCGGCGAGGTGACGCTGACGGCGGAGGCTGATCTCGATGGCGTCACCGTAATTGTCGCGGACAGCGGATCAGGTATATCTCGCGAGCATCTGCACCGGCTCGGCGCGCCATTCGAACTCGTTGAAGACCATTTCTCCAAGAGCCGGCGCGGGTCAGGATTGGGGCTCGCCTTGTCCAAATCGCTCATGGACGCGCAAGGCGGTATCCTCGCTCTGGCGAGCCAGCCGGGTCGCGGTACCGTCGCGTGCGCCGCATTCCCCCGACGCAAGGATGCTAAAGTTCGCCTGCCCCAGTTCATCCGCGATGAAGTGCATATCCTGACGACCGGACCTTCGGCGGCCTTCAATGGCGATGATTTATACGTGCCGATCGGCCCGCCGTCCGAGCCGGTCCAGCTTGGCGCTGCGGCTGCGGAATGACAGCAGACGATATTACCTTCAGGATTATTCGTCAGGGCTCGGCGCATCCTGAGGTGTATCCCGCAGCTTACGCGCATCATCCCGTCCGCGCCGGTAACGGTCTCTGAAGCGTCCGTCGCTAAACCGGTCAGCGCTGCGCGCCACCCACGCCCGGCGTTCTTCAACTGGCATGTTTTCCAGCGCATCGACCAACAAGGCCGAGCGCGCTGTCTCCCGCTTGCGTTCAATCGTCATGATGTCGGCGAGCGCCATCTCGACCGCTGCGCGATCCCATTCCGCGGCGCTGACCGATTCCAGAAAAGCGCGCCGCGCCATGCGCGATTCCTGACGCCCCTGTGCAAGTTCGCCGCGGCGGTCTAGATAAGCCTTACGGAAAGCCTCACGCGCAGCCGGCGACATCTCGCGAGGATCGCCCGGCACGTCGCGCTTTGTAAATCGGGTGGTTGATAGCTCGCCGCTTTTTTCCGTATCTGACAGACCGAGCAAGCGTCCTGCGACGAAGCCGCCGAGAAAAACATTGGCGGCGAGCGATACGGCGAGCGCAATCAATCCTATTCGGCCCATATAGAGCCCTCCTCAACGTCGTCCGCCACATCAATGAAGGCGCTGGCCACATATAGATAGGCAGCCTCATCGACAGGGCCATTGTCACTGACCCCAACATAAAATCCGAGCGAGGCGAGTGCAGCGAACGCACCGGCAGGAGCCGCATTCCGCACGAGCCCCGCCCAACCTGCATGCATAACGGCCTTCGTACTCGACCAAACGGAAGCCTCCCGTCTTTCAGGGCGCGTACGGACTGTCGATGCCGCAACAACCAAATGATCGTCGAGCATTCGGCGCTTCAGCGCCTCGCTTGCGGGCGGCGCGCTGACGCTCGCAAGTAGCGCATCAAGCTCGGTCTCGCTTATCGACGCGCGGGCGCCGGACTGACTGGCGTCATTCTCCGACCCTCGCGGCGATTTCCCCTCGGTCATGACCTTATTCCTTCAAGCAATTCATCTCGCCGGGACGATAACGCCTCACGCAGGGTACGGCGGCCCCGAGCGAGTAATGACTCGACCGCCTCCACGCTCAACTCCATGACCGCCGCCGCCTCTGTATTCGACAGTTCCTGAAAACAGCAGAGCGATATTGCAAGACGCTGGCGCTCGGGAAGGTCTGCGAGCGCCGCTTCCACCATAAGGCGGGCTTCCTCAGCGACCATTGACGCCTCGGCGGACAACGACCCGTCCGCGCGTTCAGGCGCTGCGTCTTCAGAGACTTCACGCCCTTTCCGGCGCAGCATGTCGAGACAGACATTGGTCGCAACGCGATAAAGCCATGTCTGAAACTTCGCTCCATGAGGTCGCCAGTTAATTGCGCTCTTCCATAGCCGCAGAAACGTTTCCTGCGTGGCATCTTCGGCGGCTGCAGTATTCGTCAGCATGCGGCGACACAACCTGAAGATTGAATCGGAATGCCTGCTAACGAGCAAAGACGCAGCGACGCGGTCGCCGCGTCCGGCGCGCTCGACCAGAATTTCGTCGCTCTCTTCTTCGCCGAACAAATTTCGCCCTGGCTCACAGAATTCCGTCGTTGAGGTGACGGAAGGCGCATGACCACCTTCCGTCATCGCGGGATTTCAATCAGCGCCGCCCGCCGCGTCCGCGACGGTTTTGTCCGGCCTGAGCAAACTCCTCTTCCGAGATAAAGCCGTCACCATTCAGATCGAGACGATCGAAGCGAGCGCGAGCAGCCTCCTCCCATTCGAAACGATCAACTGATCCGTCGCCGTTTTTATCGGGAAACATCGCTTTGCGCCGTTCAGCCATCTTGGCCGCACGATGCGCCTTGCGCTCTTCTGATGTGATCACTCCATCCGAGTTTGCATCAACGGCAGAGAGATAAGCCTTATGCCGAGCCTCTAATTCGGCGACTGTTTTTTCTTCGCCTGGGCCGCCGTAAGATTTGGCGTCTTTCGGTCCTTCGAGCGCGGAGGCGACCCCAACGGTCGCTAC
>CAZSBU010000016.1:4671-7855 GCA_964605055.1 uncultured Caulobacterales bacterium
CACTAAGGCGCAAACAAGTCCTGAAACAGCAATTTTTCGCATGTTTGTTTCCTTCTGTGGTTGGAGATTTTCCAGACCCAAGGATTAAACGAGCCGGCGCCGGGAATCCGTCGCTGAGGAAACGTTGGCCCGAAATGAAACAGCCAACGCCCCTTCGGGCGTTTCGTGAAACGCCGCAGCGACGCGAGGAGAAGCGGCGCTCGCGCCTATTTCTACCGACTTCCCCGACACCGACGCGGATAGTTCGGCAAAACACAGGGCGCGGCGCAACCGAGGCGAGAAGGTCGCCGAAGTAACCCTGCCGACAACGGCGCCTTTTGCAACAACCGAGGAGCCGACCGAAATGAAGTCGCTGTCCGCCGCCAACACTGCAAGCCCGCGTTCGCGAGGCCCCGCGCCGGCAAGCGCCCGGCGACCGTTGAACCAGCCCCGGTCAATGGGGGCCAGATGGGGCAAGGCGATTTCCGCTGGCCGCCGCGCCGCGCCGCGCGGCGCTCCATCGGCGCGAACAAAATCGACCTGTGGCCTTGGCGATCCGGCTTCAATGCGCAGGATTTCGATGGCGTCAACGCCCGCTGCAGGCAATCTCCGTGCGCGTCTTACCCTTTCCCACAGGGTCAGCGCTTCTTCGCGCGGGTAAAGAATTTCCACACCGGGAGCTGCGCCGACGTGTATGGAACGCACGGACGTTTCAACGCCGCGAACTCGCGCCTGCGCCGCCGCGTCGTCAGCCGGCACGTCAAAGCCGGCTTTCGCTGCGACGTCCCGCGCATCAGGCCCGACAATGCCAAGCGCCGAGACGAGCGCCGTGATGTCTTCGACAGCCGCCTCGAACCCGCGGGCCCCCGCTTGAAGACGCCGCTCGATTGGAGCCGAAGTCGTCAGCATGAAGAGATCGCCGGAGAGACGGGCGACATCCGCGATATCGGCGACAAAGCCTTCCGCATCGAGAACAAGCCCTCGTGCGCTCTCCCCGGTCGCCAATTCGCGAACGGGGGCCGACGTCAGCCGCGCCAGCATCGCTGAAGCATCCGGGCCGCGCACCGTGTATCGGCAGATGCAGCCGAGATCGACAAGCGCGGCGGCCTCGATCATGGCTGCGTATTCTTCCTCAACGGACGTATAAACCCGGGCGGCGGCCCAGCCATTTATCGAGGTCCAGCGGTTGGAAACGCTCGCCGATGCGCAGGCGCTGTAGAGCGGCGTCGGCCGCGGCTCTTCGCCTGATGTGTCCTCACCGCCGAAGATCATGGCCGACCCTCGCGGCGACCGCGCGCACCATCGCGACCTGTCGCGCGCTCCGCTGCGCGCCGCCCAGCAACGCCGTTCAGGCCTACGCCAATCTGCGCTTCCGGACCGCAGAATTGATACCCTTGCAATCCCGCTGCACCGACAAGCACGCGCGCGCGAGACCAATCGCCGATGAGCGGGCCTGACGCCGACACCCACGGCCCGACGTCGATCTGCGCGTCGTCCGCATCGGCCCCCATTTGGGCGAGCGCCCGCCTGACGCATTCGGCGATGTGACCCGTCACGGCTGGGCCCGTCAACGTTCGCGACGGAACCGGATGCACCAGACATGAAACGGCGCAGCCGCCAGGTGGCGATCGGTCAGCGTCAAACGCGCTCGGAAACGTCATTTCTATGAGCGGCGCGTAAGGCGCCTCGCCTTGACGCGACGACCGATGCGCACGGCGCAATCCGGCGCGTCCGGTCGTGACGACAACCCGTCTGTCGAGGCGATCGCGGAGCGGTCCACCGGGCGCGCGCACCAACGCTGCGTTCGCCCGGATCGATCCAATTTCCGGTTCGCCCGGCACTGCGCGCCCAAACTCGATGTCGAGGCGACCGGCTCCGATTTGGGTACGGAAGGCGTCATGGGCGGATAACGCGTTGATGACGATAGATGCGCGGATCTGCGCGCCGTCGTCAAATTCTATTCCAACGGCGGAGTCTCCTTCGACGAGAACGCGGCTGAGGCGGCGACCGGCGCGAAAGTCGACTCCCATCGACTGACCGGCGCGGCGCAAGGCGTCAAGGAGACCGCGCGCGCCGCCAGTCGGATAAGCGAACGCACCTTGCAGGCCGACCGCTTCGCCAGCCCAGCGACGGATCAGAGCGAGAAAGGAAAACGGATCCTCCGGCCGTAGCCGCGACCTCAAGGACGCTTCAGCGCGAACGAGATCTGTCAGACGCGCGTCATCGAACCGCCCATCAATCACCTCATCAAGTGAAGCTGTGGCGATGGTCTCGAAGCGATCGTCCGTCGGCGCTTCCTCCCCGTCAAAAAACCCGCGCAAGGCCCGCCCGCGCGCGCTGCATTCTTCCACGAGCGCCGCATATCGCGCTCCATCCCCGGGGAAAAATGCGGCGACGGCCTCTACTGCTTCCGCTGGATCGCCAGGAATCTCGAGGAACGATCCGTCTTCGAATGAATAGAGGGTCGCCATTCGCCGCTGCGCGAAGGTAAGTCCGTGGCGGTAAAGATCAATTCCGCTCACAAGGCCAGGGTCAAGCATGAAGGTCAACGGATCAGCGTCGTCGGTGAAAAAGCCCGGCGCGAATTCTCGCAAACTTTTGCGCGCGGTTGTCTCTCCGGCCTCGACAAGCACCGTCAACAAACCGGCCTTGGCGAGCAAAGCCGCCGCAGCCATCCCGTCAATCGTCGCTCCGACTACCACCGCGTCGACGCCGCCTTCAATCCGGGGAGCAGGAGGCCGCTCAGGCAAGGGAGCGTTAGCGTTAGCCACGACGCACCGCCATCAATGCGAGATCTGTTGCGGCGGAGACTTCATCAAGCGTCGGCGCCGGCGCAGGCGCCCGCAACCTGGCGCCATCGGCAGCGCGGCTGCGCGGGCTTCCCGATGCAAACAGGCGAACGTCTATCTGGCGAACATGGCGTCGCCCGGTTTTCAGAAACGGGGCGATCCGCGACATAGCGATGGCGCCAAGCGCCTGCTTGTCCTGGCCCGACCAATCGCGCAGGCCAGACCCTTCACGCAATGCAGCCGGGCAATAGGGCGCGGTGACGAAGATGTCGCCGCCAACGACTTCAAAGACCACGGGCGGGCGATCGATCAATTCGCCTTCCAGCATGGCGTCTCGCGCAGCAACGAGATCGCCCCGGTTGTCGGCGACGAAATGCACCGCGTCCGGATCGCCCACCGAAAGTTCGGGAGTGGTA
>CAZSBU010000016.1:7865-22088 GCA_964605055.1 uncultured Caulobacterales bacterium
GGATCAGCCCATCGACGCCGGCCCCGAGCCGCAGTGGAACCGGTCCGACGTCGGCGCTCAGTCCCGCTGCAGCGGCCGCTCTGGCGCTCGACGCAATCAACATGCGCGCCGTCAATACCGACGCATCGTCAAGGATAAGGCTCCAGGAGCCGTCGGCCGCCTGATCGAGACCCTCAAGCCGCGCTTCGGGAGCTGCGACGCCTGCCTTGCTGCACGCTGCGGCCATCGCGGCGGCTAGCCCGACGCCGGCGGCGCCGGCGCGCGAAGGCCAGGCAGCCGTTTGCACAAGGTCTGCGAGCGCGGCAGCAGAGCCCGGCTCATCGCCCGCAAGACGCGAAACGGATAGAGCGACTGTTGCAAAGTGCGTCTTGATCCTTTCGTCTGAGAAAAAATCATCAAGCGCTTCATTTGCGGTTGCAGCCAGATCAAAGTCGAGGCCGCGTCGTCTAGCAAAGTGATCGAGCAAAGGGCGATGCGTCGCGCGATGCTCGGCGCCGGATGCCCCACCGGAAGCGCCCACCAATCCGGCCAGCATGCTCGCCAAACGGGCCTGCGAAGATGGTTCCGCAGACCCTGCGGCCAACCCGGATCGCCCGGGAGCGTTTGGCGCCAGGCGGCCGAGCATCGCAAGGAACTCTGGATAAAGACGAGCGGCGGAAGGATCGGTCGACGCCAGCGAGGCTTTGGTTTGCTCTGCTGACCGATATGACGACAGAATCGCCCCATCGTCGGACAGTGAAATCCGGGCGGATGCAGGGCGCGGATCCAATCCCGTATGCTGAAGATTGAGCATCCGCCAGACGGCGTTCGGGGGCATTGCACGAGCCCCGATCTCGGGCCGCTCGCGTCCTGTGCGTACGATAACGACCGATGCTCCCGCCCCGGCCGCGCAGGCAGCGGCGGCGAGCCCGGGGCCATCAGCCCCGACTATCGCCAGATCGAATGAACTGCGTGGCTGAGACATCAAGGAGCGGTCGAGGCTTCAGATGAAGGTGACGACGGCGCGGTGGGCGCGGCTGCTGTAACGACCTCATCGAATATGGCAATAACGCTGGCCTCCGCGCGCTTCAGCATTTCTTCGGCCTCCTCGATAGCGTCAACGCCGCAGGCGCGCGCCAGACGATCGCGCAGCGCAGGCCCTGCGCGACCGAATACGAACGCTCCCCCTGCGGCTGCACGGCCCACCTGCAAGATTGTTTCGTATAGCTCCAGCGCTGTTATGAGGGTGTTCGCATGCGCTTCGTCAAGCAGATCGGCCGTTTGCAGCGCGGAGAGCGCAACCGCGGGATCTGTATTCGGATCCGAGCCAATCGCGGGGCAATGCGCCAGCGCCAGGTACTCGATGACGAAGTCGATGTCGGTGAACCCACCGTCGACATGTTTAAGGTCCCACGGATCAGTGGACCTGTGTGACTGACGCAGCCTCGCGCGCATGGACGCAACATCTTGGGCCGTTGTCGCCGAATCGCGCGGCTGCTTCAGGATATCCGCAATCTCGCCGTCAACGGCTTCGCAAAGGCCGGTTTCGCCGGCGATCACGCGAGCCTTCACAAGAGCCATCTTCTCCCACGTCCAGGCGTCGGCCGAATAATACCGCTGGAACGCAAGGAAGCTGACCGCCGGCGGGCCTGATCGACCGGAAGGACGTAGCTGCATGTCGACCTGATAAAGGGCGCCTTCCTCGGTGGGGGCCGACATCGCTGTCAGGAAACGTCGAACGAGTCTGCCGAAATAGTCAGCTGCGTCCAGCGATTTCGGCCCGCTCGACATCGCGCCCTCGGTGGCGCGGTAGACAAACATCAAGTCGATGTCTGACGCTGCCGTCATCCGGCGGGCGCCAAGGCGGCCCAGCGCTACGATGGCGAGCGCACCGTCTATTGCGCCATATGTTCGGGCCGCATCAGCCGCCACAAGGGGCGCGAGGGCGGCGATTGTTGTCTCCGCAAGGTGAGTGAACGCCTCAGCCGCCGCCTCTGGCTCAATAGACCCCTCCGCAAGCTGGGCGGCGATGATAAAATGCTGCTCGGCCTGCCAGCGCCTGAGGACATTAAGCTGAGCCTCAAAATCCGCGACGCCCGCCAGTCGATCCGCGAGACTGGCGTCAAGCTCAGCCCTTCCAAGGAGCGGCGAAGGCCAGCGCTGCTCCAGCAGCGCCTCTACGAACAAGCTACGGCGGGCGAGGTGCCGTCCGAGATGGGGCGCAATCGTCATGATCCGGATCAAACGATCGTAGATCGCCGGATTGTTCGCCAATAGCGAAAAAATCTGCACGCCGCCCGGGAGCGCGGAAAGGAACTTGTCGAAGGCGGTGAACGCTTCGTCCGGATCGTTGGCGCGAGCAAGCGCCGCAAGGAGACCCGGCGTCATTTCCGTAAGCAGTCCCCTCGCCCGCGCCGTGCGCGTTGCGCGGATCTCGCCCATGTGCCAGCGCCGGATGCGTTCGGCGACCGCCGCCGGGTTGGCGAAACCAAGCGCGCCGAGCGTCGCCCGCGTCGCCTCATCGACTTCGACGCCAGTGAAGCTCAGCGTACCAATGGGCAGAGACAACCTTCGTGAACGGTCAAATAGCGCGGCGAAATGCCGGTGCGTCGTTGTCAGCGTTTCTATAATTCGCGCCTCCAACCCCGCAACGCTTGCTTCGCCAAGAAACGCGGCAAGCCGGGCCGCGCCTACCTCATCCTTTGGCAGACGATGCGTTTGTTCGTCAGCAATCATCTGCAAACGGTGTTCAACGCGGCGGAGATAGACGTAACAGCGCGTCAGCTCCTCCCGCGCACTCTCGGAAATGATGCCGCGCGCAGCAAGCGCAGCCAGCGCATCAAGCGTTGCGGGCGCGCGTAAGGCGTCGTCTTTGCCTCCCAGAATGAGTTGCTGAGTCTGGGCGAAAAATTCGATCTCCCTGATCCCGCCACGCCCGGTCTTCAAATCATGGCCGTAAAACTCGATGTCGGCGCCGCCCTTCGCGGCATGGATTTGGCGCTTGATGGAATGGATATCTTCAACCGCCGCGAAGTCGAGATGTTTGCGCCAGATGAAGGGCCGCAGACGCTTCATGAACTCCGCGCCCAGATACATGTCGCCGGCGATGGGACGGGCCTTAATGAACGCCGCGCGTTCCCAGTTCTGCCCATGCGCCTCATAATACGCTTCGGCCGCGTTGATTGAGACCGCGGCCGCCGAACCGCCGGGGTCGGGGCGCAAGCGCAAATCCGTGCGGAAAACGTAGCCATCGCGCGTCTGGTCCGACAGGCGCGAGACCATCAACTTCGTCGCCAGCACGGCCGCCCGGCGAGGATCGCCGCCCGAGGACAGAGCATCAGTCAACGGATCGTAGATTACGATCAAATCGATGTCGCTTGAGTAGTTGAGCTCGCGCCCGCCGAGCTTACCCATCGCAATGACGGCGACGCCTGAACCCAGTTCGATGGAGCCAGAGTCACTCGCAACCAGAAGACCCTTCTCCCGCACTTCTTCCAGCGCCATTTGCAACGCCGAACCAACCGCCGCGTCGGCAAAATCGGACAGAGCGCCAGCCGCTTCCATTGTCGACCAGGCGCCCGCAATTTCGGCCATTCCAATGGCGAGGGACGCCGCTGACTTTGCCTCGCGCAAGGCCTGCATCTGCGCCTTCACGCCATCGGCGCGAGACGCCGTTCGCGCAAGCGCGAGCGCGTTCTCGAGCGACGCCTCGGGCGACATATCGAAGACATCAAGAGCGTGTTTAGTTTTTCGCTCGATCAGCCGCGACAGATAGGGCGAGCCGCTGCCGATCCCGGCGAGAAGATCACGAACTGCAGGAGCGAGATCGCCGAGCCGTTCGCCCAGCGTCGCGATGAAGCGTGCGGATGCGTCAGCGTCCGACACGGCCAGCTTCTCGACAATTCGCATCCGGAGCGGATGGTTCGCGCCGCTCATTTCCGCCTGCTCTTTCCTCGCGTGCGGGTATGTTCGCTATCGCGTATCGCGGGTTACGCTCGGGCTGCTTCCCTCAAACTTGCCGACGGCCGAAACTTCAACCGTTGGCCTGCCGGGATCGAAATTTTCTCGCCCGTGCGCGGATTGCGGCCTTGCCGGGCCGGGCTGCGTGTAACAACGAAGGTTCCGAACGATCCGATAACGTACTTTCCGTCCGGCCAACCTTCTTCCGCCCGGCGTCTCAGCCCCGCCTCGATTTCGCGAAGCACGAGATCGACCATCCGGCGCGCTTCTGAAACCGAGACCTCCCCCGATGCTGCGACGCCTGCGATCAACTCATTCTTGCTCATGGACCTCTTTCCCGCAAATTCTTTTCTGGACGAGGCAGACAAAGCCCCGATTTCACTGCTCCATGCAAGCGCCGCCCGTCCGCCAGAGATTGCTTACCGCGTCCTGACAAAGTCACTGCGCCTGTGCTGTCAGTTCGCGTGGCGCACGCGCCGAGGCCGCCGGCGAAACGCGGGTGTCCGCTGAACGGAAGTTCAAGGTCACGTTCAATCCGCGCGGGTTCGGGGACGAGATGGCGTCGCTCAAGGTGAGCGATGCGCCATGCGCCCGGGCGATGGCGGAAACAAGGCTTAGGCCAAGGCCGCTCCCCTGAGAGGTCCGGCTCGCCTCCAGCCGAACGAAGCGCTTGAGCACATGTTCGCGCTCGCCCGCAGGCACGCCCGGCCCGTCATCGCGCACACTGAGTTGCACCCGGTCGTCGCGATTGCGGCGGACTGCGATTCCGATCGTTGATCCGCCTTCAGCGTATTTCAACGCATTGTCGAGAAGATTGGCGACGGCCTGCGAGATCAGCTCGCGTGAGCCCCAGACTGGCGGGGCCGGCTGGGTCTTCACTTCAAGCGCAAAGCCCGCGTCCTGCGCCGCCGGTTCATAGAGTTCAGCAAGCTCGGCGACGATCGCCGCCAGATCGACCGGCTCCATGGCGCCGGCGGCTTCCCCGGATTCGATCCGCGCGATCGACAAGAGCGCGTTGAAAGTCGAGAGCATGCGTTCGGAGTCTTCGAGCGTGGCGCGCAACGCCTCAGCGCGAGCGGCGTCGTCGCCCTTCAGCGCTTCGGCAAGCCGACCCTTGATCCGCGTCAGCGGCGAGCGAAGGTCGTGGGCGATATTGTCGGACACCTCGCGCATGCCGTTCATCAGCCGCTCAATCTGGTCGAGCATCGCATTCAAATTGATGGCGAGATTCTCAAGCTCGTCGCCGGCGCCGGTGAGAGCGATCCGGCGCGACAGATCGCCGTCGCGAATGGCGCGCGCCGTACGGTTCACCGAATCGACCCGGCGAAGCAAAGATCGCGAAAAGAGCAGCCCAATGACGAGACCGAGGAGGATGGTTGCAATCGCAATGCGCGTGATCTGCCCGCGCGACTGACTGCGCAAGGCCTCGCGTCCCGAAATATCCCGCGCGATAAAAACGAGAAGCGACGTCTCGGCGTCCGGAGACGCGCGAAAGCGGCGGATCTTGCCGCGCGCTTCGCGCGGCTCGACGCCGATTTCCCGGCCTGCTCCGTCGACGCGCGTGCGCTCAAATGAGAAATTGAAAAAGGCCTCGTTGGCGCGCAGCGCTTCCGGCGGCAACGACGTCAGATTGCCAGCGAGTAACGCCCCGGACGGCGCACTGAGCAGCAGATAAAGCCCATCGTCGCGCCACGCGGCGCGATCCTTCATGACACGGACGAGCGCGCCGCCGCCCTCGGCCGCAAACAGCTCTGCGAGCACGTTCATGTCCTGATCGATCATCATGTCAGTCTGCTTCGAGACGACCGCAAAGGTCGCCTGATAAAACAGCGCGCCAAGAAGCGCGACCGACACGGCGAAAACAAGCACGTAGACGATGGTGAACCGGAAAGATGTTGTGCGGAGAAGCCGCAGCATCGTCAGTCGGCGTCCGTTATCGTATACCCTGCGCCGCGGATGGTTTTCAGCAGAGCCTTGTCGAAGTCCTTGTCGATCTTCGAACGCAGTCGGGATATGTGAACGTCAATAACGTTGGTCTGCGGATCGAAGTGATATTCCCAGACATTTTCAAGCAGCATCGTACGGGTGACGACCTGATCGGCGTGGCGCATCAGATATTCGAGCAGACGGAACTCGCGCGGCTGCAGGTCGATGCGCTTGCTCGCCCGGCGGACCGTCCGTGTAAGGACGTCTATTTCAAGATCGCCCACTGAGTAACGCGTCGTCACATTCGCCGGCGCAGAGCGGCGACGCCCCAGCGCCTCGACGCGCGCCAGCAGTTCGGGAAAAGCGTAAGGCTTGACGAGATAGTCGTCGCCGCCCGCCTCGAAACCTTTCACGCGATCGTCGACTTCGCCAAGGGCCGAGAGGAACAGCGCCGGCGTTTCGTCGCCCGCCTCGCGGCGGCGCGTCAGCAACGAGACGCCGTCGAGCTTCGGCAGCATGCGGTCGATCACGAGCGCATCATAATCGCCCGCGCCCGCCATGTTGAGACCGACCTCGCCGTCGAGGGCGTGATCGACGACATGTCCGGCCTCGCGCAACCCTTTGGAAAGGTACGCTGCCGTTTCGGCGTCATCCTCGATAACGAGAATTCTCATGCGTCAGCTCCCGGAACAAGAGTTATGCCACCGCTCGCCCGGACCGACAATCGCCAACAGGCGATCGCCGGGCGCGCGACGGGCATTGCGAACGCGAATACTACCTGAGCGACCGCCAAAAACAGCCCTCAGCTTGGCTTGGCGAGCGACAGCGCGCCGAACTGTTTGGCGCCGCCGACCTGAAGCTGGAGAAGCACGGCTTCCTTGCCGGCCTTGCGCGCTTCGTCAATACGCGCCTTGAGGTTGGCGACGTTGGCGACGGGCTGCTGTTCGACCTGAAGGATGACCACGCCTGCGCGCAGTCCCGCATTGGCGGCGGGGCTGCCGTTCCGCACGCCTGTCACGACAACGCCCGTCGTCTCGGATGCAAGCCTGAACTGCTCGCGGGCCGCCGAATCAATGTTGGCGACCCGAAGGCCGACGCTGGCGGCGAGATCGTCTTCAGCAGGCGCTGCAGGCGCTTCGGCGAGGGTCGCTTCTTCCGTGCGCTGGCCCAGCGTGACGTTGAGATTTTTTTCGGCCCCCTTGCGCAGGACGGTGACTTTCACCCGCTCGCCGGGCGGTAGCGCCGAGACCGACCGGGTCAGTTCGCGCGGGTTCGAAATGTCCTTGCCATTCAATTTCGTGACGAGGTCGCCACTTTCAAAGCCGGCGGCGGCCGCAGGCGTGCCCGCGAGCACTTCGTTTACAAGAGCGCCCTTGGCTTCCGTCAGGCCAAGCGCTGCGGCGATTTCCGTCGTCAGCTCCTGAATCGAAACGCCAAGCCAGCCACGCGTGACCGATCCATTGCGGATCAGTTGTCCGACGGTTTCTTTCGCTGTGCGGGCCGGGATCGCAAAGCCGATGCCAACGCTGCCGCCCGTAGTCGAAAATATGGCGGTATTAACGCCAACAACGCGGCCCTTGAGGTCAAACGTCGGTCCGCCCGAATTACCGCGATTGATCGGCGCGTCGATCTGAATGAAATCGGTGAACTGCCCGCCTTCGCGGCCGAGAGCAGAGACGATGCCGCTGGTTACGGTTCCCGACAGGCCGAAGGGGTTGCCGACGGCCACGACCCAGTCGCCAACGCGCAGGTTCACGTCGTCCGCGAACTGAACGAATGGCTGGCTTTTCGGCGCGTCGACTTTGAGAACGGCGAGATCGGTCAACGCGTCGGCGCCGACGAGCGTCGCCGACAGTTCCTTGCCGTCGGCAAGGCGCACTTTAATTTCCTTTGAGCCCTCAATGACATGGTTGTTCGTAACGATGTGCCCCGCCTGATCGATGAAGAAACCGGAGCCTTGCGCCTCCAGCCGCTGCGTCTGGTTGTCAAAACCATCCTCGCCAGGCTGGCCGAAGCGGAAGCGGAAGAACTCCTCGAATTCTTCCGGCATCTGAGGCCGTTCGACCTCCCGCTCGACAAGAATGCTGACGACGGCCGGACTGACCCGCTCGACGAGATCGGCGAACGATAGACCCCCTTCCGACGCAGAGACCGGCGACAGAAGGCGCGGCGCCTGCGCCGTTGCGACGGGCGCCGACAATCCGGCGCCGAGGGCCAATGCCGTCAGAGCGACGAAAATGGCGCGCGGGCGGCGCGAAAGCCGAGGGGCCGAAGCGTGGGCGAATGGAGAGGCGGTCATCTGTTTCCTCACAAACTGTGCGCGGCTTGATCGGCGCGACTATGGTTCAGGCTTGCGAACGCCAAGGACGCGCCGCATTCAGAAAAAGGCCAGCAGAAAAACGGGCCGATCGAAGATGGACGTTGCGATCCCCCGACCTCCGGACCCCTCGCCCGGAGACAACGCCGACATGCTGAGACCGGCAGATTTCCCGACCCTTTATGTATGCATCCGCTTGCCGGCAAAAACGGGGCAGATTTCATTAAAAATTGTAAATCATTCAAATCCTTTCCGAGATAATCTTAACGCCGCCGGTCAGCATGCGGTGCACGGGGCACTTGTCGGCGATTTCCATCAGGCGCGCTTGCTGCTCCTCGTCGAGGTCTGCGTCGATAGTAATCGACTTCCTCAGGATCTTCGCAGCATGGGCGTCCTCGCCCGCTTCGCGGACAACTGCCACGGCGAGCCGGCGCACCGCCCAACCCTTGCGCCGCGCATACATCGCCATGGTCTGGGTGGCGCAGGCCGCGAGCGCGCCCTCCAGCGTGCGGGTCGGATTAGGGCCGAGCCCGTCGCCGCCTTCTTCTGGGCCAGCATCGATCGTCAGCGGATGGCCGTCGATCGAAACCGCGACGGCGAATTGCCGTCCGTCGATGGTTTCGGCGCGCGCCCCGCCGTGAAACGCAGCCGGATCCTTTTCGCCAGCATTCCCGGCGCCAGTCGCGGCAAGCGGGGCCCCGACATAGCGCACCGCCCAGGCGGCGACGATCGATGCGGCGTAGGCGGCGTCGGCAGGACTGGACAGAAGATGGTCGGCCGTGTCCAGACTGACGAAGCTCTTGGGATGTTTGGCCGCAACGAACAAGGCGGTGGCGTTCTCGATGCCAACCGTTTCATCGCGCGGGCCGTGCAGGATAAGCAGCGGCTTTTTGAGCTTCGCCGCCGCGTCGCGCACGTTTGACATGTCGAGATCATCGAGGAACTGCTTCTTGATCGTGAACGGACGACCGGCAAGAGTGACGGTTGCAAATCCTTTCGCCTCGATCTCGGCGCGCTGCTCGCCAATGTGCTTGACGACATGCGACGCCTCCGACGGGGCGGCGATGACGGCGACGCCTTTCAACTCGGGGATCCGCGCAGCTGCGACGATCGCCGCCGCGCCGCCGAGACTATGGCCGACGAGAATCGCCGGCGCTTCGAACTCGCGCCGCAAATAGTCGGCGGCGGCGACGAGATCCTCGACGTTCGAGGAAAAATTGGTGTTCGCGAAGTCGCCTTCGGAAGCGCCAAGCCCGGTGAAGTCGAACCGCAGCACGGCAAACCCTTGCGCCCGCAGGCCGCGCGCAACCTCGCGCGCCGCCTTGATGTCCTTCGAACAGGAAAAACAATGCGCGAAGAGCGCATAGGCGACGGGCTTGCCCGCAGGAAGCTCCAGCGCCGCTGCAAGGCGCACCCCTTGAGAGCCTCGAAATTCCGTCTTCGTCGTGGCGGCGGCGCGCTGAATTTCCGACACAGTTGTTTCTCCCTGTCACTAACGAGGCGCCAATATAAGCGCCATGCCCGCTGAACCTTTTATATAGGACCGGGACGGACAAACGCCGCCGCCCGGCGCGGTCACGTCACGGTGATCATGCCGATACGGCCGCCGCCGACGCGCGGTCGCGAAGCGCCTTGCAGTCGCTTGGCGGAACAAGCGGGCCGGCGAGCGCCAACGCTGCCTCCATCAGGCGCTTTGCGGCGGCGCGCTCGGCCCCTTCCGCCGCGCGGATCTCCATAACGACGTCGCCGGCGTATTGGCGCACAGCCCGGCGCGCGTCTTCCGCCGGGCCGGCGCCCGTATCCGGGCGGCCAAGCCGAGCCGATAACTCTTCGATGCGGGCAAGAAACGCCGCGCCGGCGCGCGCGCGGCCCTGGCGACCAAGATCGATCGGCCGATCGATGTCTGGACGCAGGGCCATCAGGCGGCTTGACCCGCCGGCGTGGCGCGTAGGCTGGGCGGCGCGTATGGCCGCAAGGGATTGCTCCGCATACCGCTCAAGAGCGGCGGCGGCGATATCGCGGCACGCCTCGACGCGGGCGCTCGCGGCGCCGTCGCGCGCCCTGCGCGCCTCGGCGTCGACGCCCTCGGCATATTCCGCGAACGCCATCAGACGGGCGGCTGTGTCGGCGGCGTCAAGCTCGCCCTCGGCGTCACGCTCAAGGCTGCGCGCCATGCCTTCGAGGTCTTCAAACGCCATGTCAAAGAGCAGCGCTCCATCAGCGCGCGCATCGGCGATGGCGGCGTCATGCGAGGCGGCGAGGTGATAGTGTATCTGGAGAGCGCGCCACGGCGCGCCAAGGCGGCCCGCAAGGCACATCAGCACGTAGGCGCCGGCGTCCGGCCCGTCGCTGCGCGCGACCGCATACAGCCGCCGCGCCTCGAACAGATCTTCCTCGGTCAGCGATGCGACGGGACGCGGGAAAGCCTCCTGCATTTCTTTCAGGCGATCGACAAAGGGCAGCATGAGGTTGATCTCGGCAAGATCGTGCAGCGCGCCATTGCCTGCGCCGCTCCCCGTCGCCTTGTTGCCCGCCGCATCCGGCGTCGCGGCAGCGAGCCGTCGCGCGAGGTCGCGACGAAAGGCGTCGTCGGTCTCCGCATGAGTAATGATCCGGGCAAAACCGTCCGTAGCCGCCGCAAACAAGGCGGCCTCGGGCGCAGCAATCTGCTCGGCGCGCAGCGCCGCCGGCAGTCCCGCCGAATCGGCGAGCGCAGCGTCGAGTGCGCTCGCCGCGCGGCTTGCCGCCGCGCAAGCGGGGTCTTGGCGCAAGACCGACCAGATCGGCGTCAGCGAAGCGCGGGCGATCCGCGCGCGGCGTTTGCGGCCGCGACGCGACGGCGTGATAAAATCCTCGAACGGCGTAAAGAAAAGCCGCTGCGCGGTTACGGCGCGCGGCGGAAAATGCGCCTCGCGGTCGAACAATACGCCGCGCAGCGTCGTCAGCAGCGCCGCATGCGGAAACGCCTCATCCGCTCCGCCGCCATAGGCAAGATCGCGTTCGATGATCGTGAAAAGCCGGTGCGCCGCCTCGGTCGGCAGATCGCCCAGAAACGAATCGAGCCGCGCCCATCGCGATGGCGAAACCCCGGGCGGAGCGGCGTTCATCGCCCGCCCCGCTGATTGTTGTGTTCTTTGTACTGAGCGCTACGCAACATTCCAGCGCTTTCAAACGTCGGCGAAGTGCTTGCGCGGCTGCACGGCGTCCGCCGCCTTCCACTCACGCACGAAAGCCTCCAGCTCGGGATCGTTCTCGGGCAGGACGATCTTGAGTTTTACATATTGATCGCCCGGGGGCATGCCGCGCCCAGGCGCAACGCCGCGCCCTTTGAGACGCAAAACGGCGCCGGAGCTTGCCCCCTTGGGCGCGGTCACCGATACGTCGCCGCCAATCGTCGGCACCGTGATCTTTCCGCCAAGCACCGCCTCCTTCAGCGTGATCGGCGCCTCGACATGGATGTCGAGCCCTTCGCGCTCGAACACCGGATGAGACTTGATCTGCGTCTCGACATAGACATCGCCCGGCGGTCCGCCATTGACGCCCGCCTCGCCCTGACCGCGCAGGCGCAGGGTCTGGCCTTCTTCGAGGCCGGCCGGAATGGCGACGTCGAGATTGCGCCCGTCAGGCATGGCGACGCGTTTTTTCACGCCGCGCACCGCATCGAGAAAATCGACCTCAAGGCGATAGCGCACGTCGCGGCCGCGCATGGCCCCGGGCGAGCCCGCGCGCGTGCGCGCATTGAAGAGATCGGCGAAGATATCGCCGAGATCGTCGAAGCCGCCGCCGGGCCCCGCGCCGCCCGGACGCCCGCCGTTGAAACCGCCAGAGCCGGGACCCGCCCCCCCCGCCGCTCCGCCCCACTGGCGGAACTGCGGCGCGCGCTCGCGGCCGTCGGCGTCGATCTCGCCGCGATCGAACTTCCGGCGCCGGTCGGCGTCGCCCAGAATATCGAAAGCGGCCGAGACTTCCTTGAAGCGGTCTTCAGACTTCTTGTCGCCCGGATTGCGGTCCGGGTGGTATTGCTTCGCAAGCTTGCGGAAAGCCGCGCGGATGTCGCTGTCGCTCGCAGCCGCAGGTACGCCGAGCACCTGATAGGGATCCCTCGCCACGTCGCCGGATGTCCTTTCGCATGCAAACCGTCCCAACCGCCGCCGTCGGTAAGCGCGTGGAGCCGTTGCAGATTCCCTAATGACATAAGCCAGTTTGCCCTAAATTGAAGTCTCCCCGGTTAATTACGTTGCGAGACTTAGCAAAGTCCGGGGCAAAGTCCGGGGCAAAGTCCGGGCGCGCCCCCCGCCGCGACGCCATCAAAAGACGCCCTCCGCAAAGCGCCCCGGTCCGATCCGGTCGGAAAGCTGGGCGACGCGCACCGTCAAAGCCGGACGGCGCAGGGGATAATCCGCTTCCGGGTAGTACGCAGGCGGGAAATCCGCCGCCGCCTCCGCAGCGCCATAAAGCCAGAACGGCTCAGTCGTCTCGGCGGCGCGCACGAGCCGGCCATCCGCGGCCTGGCGGATCTCGATGCGGTAGCGTTCGGTCGCCTCGCCAATAGGCGGCTCTTCCCCGGTCCAGCCGTCCGCGCCGATGCGGCTGCGGCGTATCCATGAGAGGTTGAGGCCGCCAGCTCCTTGCCGGCCCCTCAGCCTGACAGGCGAAAGGGGCTGAACACCGCGCGCAGAAAAACCTAACCGCTGCGGCGCGAAGGCGAGCGCAGCCGGAAGCGGCGCGGCGTTCGCCGGTCCCGCGATCCAGTCGAGCGCCTCGCCCCTGAGGTCGAGCGGCGCCTCAACAGGGCTGAGCGCGGGCGTCAGGATAATGACGCGCGCGCCCATGGCGGCGCCGACTTGCGCGGCGTCTTCCGTTCCGGCCTGTCCGCGCAACAACTCCGATAGCCGCCATTCGCCAGACGCCTCCAGCGCCGCGTCGCGGAACTGGATGACTTCCCACAACGGAGACGCTGCGCCATCTCCCTGAGGGGCCGGCGAGACCTCAACCGCAGCCGCATTCGCGCCCGCCAGCATCTCGGCGAGCGGGCGGGCGGATAACTGACCGAATGAGAGGCGCAGGCGAACGTCGCGCCAATCGCGCCGGCCTGCTGCGCCCGGCGGCAGGGGGCTTGTCAATCGGCCCATCACCGCGCGGGCGCGCGCTGCACCCGCCGGAACCGGGGCCCCGCCGCCTTCCGGCAGCCGCCAGAGCGCGATCTCGCCAGGCCAGGGATCGGCGAAGGCGGCGAGCAATGGCTTTGCGTCATCGAAAGTCGATGCCGTCAGCCCCAACGCGGGCAAGTCAAGCAGCGCCCAATCGGGCGGCCCAAACAGCGTCGCATGAGAGACAGACGCAGGAGGGGCCAAAGGTTGCGCCGTCTGCGGATCATCACTGAGCGCCTCGCCCGCGCGAACCGCCTCAATGCGCCGGTCAGCGCCATCGGCGATATCGAGGATGCGGAAATTTGCGCGGCGGACGGGCGACCCACCATCGGGCGTCCCCCCTTCCAGCGCGAAGAAGTCGATGGCGACGACGTCGCCGGGTTCAAGCGCGAGATACGACGGCGGCAGCGCAAAAGAAATCCGCTCGCGACTGATGTGGGCCTCCGTCAGGATATCGCGCGCCCGCGCCGCCGCGCCCGCCGCGCCGAGAACAATCGGCGCCTCGGCGCTCGCTTCGCCCGACCCCGCAGGACCCGCATCCGGCTGGCGCGCCTCGGCGATGGCGGGGACATAATCGCGCGCCTCATCAAGGAAGCCGAGCCGGAACGCGGCTGGCGCGTCTTCCCCTTGCACGCGCGATAGGGTGAAGGCGCCTTCCTCGCGCGCGACGAACTGTTGCGGTGTCAAGGCGATCACGGGCGCGCCATCGCGCCGGGAGAATTTCAAGCCCGCCGGCGTTTCGATTGCGTCGAAGCGGAAGATATCCGCCAGCGGATCGATCGCCTCGCGCGGGCTCATCGGACGGTCGATGACATAGCCGCCCGCAACGCCCGACAGCGCCGAGGCGTCAACCTCGTCCATCTCCGCCCCGGCGCAGATCGCCCAGGGCAA
>CAZSBU010000016.1:22098-22831 GCA_964605055.1 uncultured Caulobacterales bacterium
CGCCCACACGAGCAGATCGAGCGGCGCGCGCCCGAGCCGACCGTTCAGCCAGTGACCGCGCGCCCATTGCGCCGCATCGCCCCACACGTCGGCGCGGGTGGGAAAAAACGGAAAAGGTCGCGCATCCCAAGCCCAGACATAGGCCCGATCCGCATCGACCATGGGCGCGCCGGTAAGCGCCGAGAGCGGATTATTCTGCGGCGCGCGCCAGAAGGCGGCTTGCGCCTCGATGACGCGCCGTTGCATCAGATCGTCCCGCGCGCCGGTCGAGAATGGCGGCAGGGCGTTTTCTGCGCTTTTCGGTTCCGGGAAGGCGTTCGGCGCATTCGCGCCCTTGTCGACGGCGGCGCATCCCGTTTCGGTAAAGCGGATCGACTTCGCGCCCGGAACCCATGCGGTCGGCGCAGGCGCACGCACCCCGCCTGGGCGGTGATGGTGCGGGTTCGACCACCAGCCGTTGATGTCTTTTGCGCGGAAGACCCAATGCTCCCCGTGCGCTGTATCGACAATCGGTGTGCGGATTTGCGCCGCGCGATCGCTCGCGTTCGCATAATACCAGTCGAAATTCTCACCGCCCGCGATGTTCGATTTCAGGTAATCGAGATCATACGGTCCTCGCGCGCGCGCCGCGTCGACATGGGCGCGCCCGTCGCGCCAGTCGGCGATGGGTGCATAATTGTTGATCCCGATGAAGTCGATGGGCTGACCCAGAGGGATGAGCCTGTCGTACTCG
>CAZSBU010000017.1:0-15836 GCA_964605055.1 uncultured Caulobacterales bacterium
GATTGTTCGGGCCGCCATTGAACAGCAAGTCAATGCCATTCGCGTTGCCGAGCGTGAAATTGCCGCCGAAGCCAACCGAGTCGACAAAAGGCTGCGGCGCTCCGGTGATGGGTACGTATTCGAGACCGGAGCCAAAGCCGACAACAACGCCATTGATCACGCGACCGTCGGTGCCCGCCCGCAACTCGATGCCTTCATTCGTGCTAGACGTGCGGTCGTTACTTATCAGCGTGAAGTTCGACACATTCGGGTTCGAGCGCGGCAGATTGTTCGGGGCGGACGAACGGTTATCAGCCTCAATGCCGTTATCGCCAAAGCTGCCGGTCTGAACCGCAAGCAGGAACTGCGCGTTGCCGATCCACCCGTCGGTCCAGTCGAATTGATCGTCGTCGGCAGAAGTGACGACCAAGAACCGACCATCAACTGTGCCGCCGAACCATTCAATACCGTCGTCGCCGTTTTGGTGAACCTGAACGTATTCGATTTCTGTTCCACGACCGACGCCCCATAGTGCCAAGCCGTTCAATTCGTTCGTATCAGTGAACTGGAAGCCGGCGTGCTGGATGCGAACATAACGCAGGATGCCGGAACTGTCGTTCGGCTGGTCGCCGCCGCCAAGGCCAACGCCGCCCTCACCAGCAATCTCGCACTGCGCCGAGCCGCCGACCGCCGCAGCGTTCTGACAGTTGTTTACCGGGGCGCGGCCGAGAAGGTTCAAACCGCCCCATTGGCTGAAGCCGCCCGTGCCGTTTGGTAGGCCGTCGTCGCGGATATCCTGAACGCTAGTGAAGATAATTGGCGCGGTTACGGTGCCGTTTGCGTTAATCGTCGAGCCGCGCGACACCGCGATCAGGTCAATCCCGGCTCCGCTGTCCTGGCTATTGCCGAACAGGACGGTTCCGGGCGCAATGTTCAGCGTCGCCGTCTGGCCGCCATCGACGCCAACGAAGACCGAGCCCTCGATCATGATTGGGAAACCCTGAACGGGCGAAAGGTTGATCGTTCCGGCCAGATTGCCTGTGATCGCGCAAACGTTGATCAGGTCAGGTTGTCCGTCGCCATTGGAGTCAATGCCGGTTGGAACGTTATTGCGCTGGACGGTGCCGGGCTGGCAGCCTGTAGTCGGAATGAGAACTGAACTGAGATTGCCGGCGCCGCCGCCGCCGCCGGGGACGACGATCGGCTGGATCGGGTTTGTGTTGCCTACCGAGGCGACGTCTGCATCGGTGCAGGCGGCGAGAATGCCGGTGGCGCTACCAGCGAGCAGGATGGCGCGAAAGGACGAAGTAAGCCGCATATCTTTACCCCCGGGGGATGATTGACGCTAAAAAATGGTACTGAGAGACGCCCCACGCGCCGCCCGTGTGCTTGCCCTAAGCCCTGCGCATGACGCGCGAGTGACCGTTCAAAAACAGATTTGTGACACTAGGCCGCATGGTTAACGGCGCATTAATCAGTCAGCCGGATTTAACCATTCAACGGCTTGCTATTGCAGCGACTTCACCGCACGCGTCGCGATCGGTTCACCGAATGGCGATATAACAGAACATGGATTTTGCTAGTTACTGGAGCATTGGCGCCACAGGCGCTTTGGTTGGCCTGCTGATCGGCAGCTTCCTGAATGTTGTAATCCATCGCGGCCCGGCCCTCTGGGGGTTGATTGACCACCGTGATTTGCGGTCACGCGGCAATCTTTTCGCGCCACGCTCGTATTGTCCCGCGTGCCGCACGCGCCTTCAGGCATGGCGCCTTATTCCCGTACTGAGCTATCTTGCCCAGCGCGGGCGTTGCGCGACCTGTGGCGCGCCGATCGCCCTGCGTTACCCATTGGTTGAGGTTGGCGGGGCCGTCATAGGCGTTGTCGCAGTGATCTGGAGCAACGCGCCGCTACAGATAGTGGCGACCGCCGTTCTTGGTTGGTCGCTCCTGTGCCTTGCGGCAATCGATGCGGAAACCGGCTTTCTGCCCGATGCGATCACACTGCCGTTGATCGGGCTGGGCCTCGCCACATCAGCGCTGCCGGACGGACCATCGCCGCTGGCAAGCATCATCGGCGCAGTCGCCGGCTTTGCGGCCTTCGCAATTGTTGGCGCCGTCTATGCGGGCCTGCGCGGGCGCGACGGCCTCGGCGGCGGCGACGCAAAGCTCCTTGCGGCCCTCGGCGCATGGACCGGCTGGGCGGCGCTGCCGGCGATCGTTTTCCTCGCAGCGGTCGGAACGCTGATCGGCGTAGGAGTCGCGGTAGTGATCAGGAAAGCTCGGCCTCGCGGGGGGCCCGTCATTAGCTCAACGGATCCGATCCCGTTCGGGCCGGGTCTGTGCGCGGCGGGTTTTCTCGCCTATCTCGCGGTCTTGCAGGGCGCTATCGGCCTTTGAAGTCCGGCTTGCGCTTTTGCATCAACGCCATGATGCCCTCGCGGCAGTCTTCCGTGGCGATCGCCGTGCGCTGGAGGAACGCCTCAAACGCCATCGCGTTCTTAAGCCGGTCTTGCGCGGCGGCGCGGAAGGCGCGCTTGGTCATGGCAAGGGCGATAGGGGCGCGTTCGGTCAAGGTTTGCGCCCAGGTCAGCGCATCCGCCAGCGCTTGCCCCGGCGACGCTGTGCGATTGGCAAGGCCAAGGGAAACGCAACGCGCCGCGTCAATCTTCTCGGCCTCGATTGCGAGCTGATAGGCGCGCGTGTAGCCGACCGCCTCGGTCAGCAGCGCCGACAGCCCGCCATCGGGCACGAGGCCGATATTGGCGAACGCGCTCATCAGATAGGCATCCGCTGCGATGACCTTCAGATCGCAGGTCAGGGCCAGCGTCATGCCAATGCCTGCGGCGGGTCCGTTGATCGCGGCGATCACCGGCTTTTCGCAAGTCTGGATGACGTAGAGGAACGCGCCGTACTCGGCGTTCAGGACGTCTTCGACATTGAATGGACCGCTTGCGTCCAGCACATCCGCGCCGGCAGAGAACCCTCGCCCCGCTCCGGTCAGCACTACGGCGCGAATCGAAACGTCGTTCGACGCCCGGCAGATCGCCGCGAGAAGCTCGCGCCGCATGTCGGCGTTGAATGCGTTGAGCGCCTGCGGCCGGTTCAGCGTGATCAGCGCGACGCCTGCATGGGGCTGCTCGTATAGGACTGTTTCTGCGGTGCTCATAACGCGGCTGTTCCTTGTTGCTAGCGCACGTCCTAAGCTCGCGCGAAACCGCGCCGCCATAAAGGGCTTCGCGCAGCGCAGCCGCAGGAATAAACGCCATGAACCTCGAGAGCCGTTTTCTGAAACAGGAATGCTACGTCGATGGCGGTTGGCGCTCCGGCGGGGGCCGCCCGATCGACGTGACGAACCCGGCTTCAGGCAAAAGGATCGGCTCGGTTCCGAACTTCGGGCGCGAGCAGACGCGAGAGGCTATCGAGGCTGCCGAGCGTGCGTTCCAGATTTGGAAGCGGCGTCCCGCCGCCGAGCGGGGCGAGTTCTGCCGCCGGATGTACGAAGCGCTCATGGACCACAAGGACGACCTTGGACGGATCCTGACGGTTGAGATGGGCAAGCCGCTCGCCGAAGCGGTCGGCGAGGTCGCCTACGCCGCCTCGTTCTTCAAATGGTTTGGCGAGGAAGCCCGCCGCGTTTATGGCGACGTCATTCCCTCGCCGTGGGCGGACAAGAGGATCATCGTGACGAAAGAGCCCGTCGGCGTCGTCGGTTCGATCACCCCGTGGAATTTTCCGACCGCCATGATTGCCCGGAAGGCCGCCGCGGCGCTTGGCGCCGGCTGCACCATCGTCTGCAAGCCGGCGAGCCAGACGCCTTTCTCGGCGCTCGCCTACGGCGTTATCGCGGACGAGGTCGGCTTGCCGCCCGGCGTGTTGAACGTCATTACAGGGTCGGCGTCAGAAATTGCAGCAGAGTTCTGCGAGCATCCCTCCGTGCGCAAGATCACCTTTACCGGTTCAACGCCAGTCGGCCAACGCCTCGCAAGCGCGGCCATGGCGCACATGAAGCGGGTCTCGATGGAGCTTGGCGGCAACGCCCCATTCATCGTCTTCGACGACGCAGACCTAGATCGGGCCGTCGTCGGCGCGATGGCGTCAAAATATCGAAACTCCGGTCAGACGTGCGTCTGCGCCAATCGTTTTCTCGTTCAATCGTCTGTCTACGACGCGTTTGCTGAACGGCTCGCCGCTGCGGCCCGCAAGCTCAAAATCGGGGACGGACTTGAGGCCGGCGTCGAACAAGGCCCGCTCATCGACGCCAAGGCGGTAGAAAAGGTTGAGGCTCACATAGCGGATGCGCTTTCGAAAGGCGCAACGCTCGCCGCTGGCGGCAGGCGGCACGCAAACGGAGGCACATTCTTCGAGCCCACTGTGCTGACCGGCGTGACGCCGTCCATGGCGATCGCCAGCGACGAAACCTTCGGCCCCGTCGCGCCGCTGTTCAGGTTCGATACGGAGGATGAAGCAATCGCCTTGGCCAACGCCACCGAATATGGCCTCGCATCCTATATATATACGCGCGATCTCGGACGGGCGTTCCGCATGATGGAGCGTCTTGAGTACGGCATGGTCGCGATAAACGAGGGCATATTGTCGACCGAGGTCGCCCCTTTTGGCGGGGTGAAATCTTCGGGCGTCGGCCGGGAGGGGTCGCGATATGGTCTCGAAGACTATCTCAATATCAAGTTTGCGCTGGTCGGAGGGCTCGGCTGAACGGGAAAACAACCAATGCAATATCTTGACTTGCCCGTTCCAGTTTAGCGTTAACGATCTGTTAATTATCCCGACTCAAACTTAGTAAAAACCTGTTGGCGGGGGCCAGATGATGAGCCGGATTGAATTGTCGACTCACGAACTTTTCATGCGGCTGGGCACCACGCCCGCCACCAGGAGCGCGCGCGCTGAAGGTCTTTTCCGCCGTTTGCGCGGGGCTGACCAGCGCGAACTGCAACGCTCCATCATGAGCGCGCCAACGCGGCTGGACCTCACGAAAGCGGACGTGAACGAGTCTGACGCTCGTCTCGCGTCGCGCAAACCGGTCGATTGACGACCCGCATTCAAGTCTGACTATTTCCCTTGGACGCCAGTCGGTCGTCGGGCAGCATAACGCGTCCCCGTCTGTCCGGTGACAAACGCCGCGGCCCCAACCCGCGCGCTTGATGAGGGAGATCAGCCTTGCTGACGACCGATACGCCTACGGACATCTTCCTTGGCCTCAGCGATCCGCAGCAGTCGCTTTCCCTGCGCTACGCCAATCGTCACGGCCTGATTGCCGGCGCCACGGGGACGGGCAAGACCGTGACCTTACAAGTTTTGGCCGAGGGCTTTTCCCGCGCAGGGGTGCCGGTTTTCCTTTCAGACGTGAAAGGCGACGTCGCGGGCCTTGGCGCCGCTGGCGAACCTAAACCAGAATTGTTGAAACGCGCCGAAAAAGTTGGACTGACTGACTATAAAGGCGCTGCTGCGCCCGTCTGTTTCTGGGATATCCTCGGAGAACAGGGCCACCCGATCCGTACGACCGTCAGCGAGATGGGACCGCTGTTGCTGGCGCGCCTCCTTGATCTGAACGAAACGCAGGAAGGCGCGCTGACGCTTGCCTTTCGCGTCGCCGACGACGAGCACCTTTTGCTTCTGGACATGAAGGATCTGCGGGCGCTGCTGACCGAAGTGGGCAATCGCGCCAGCGATCTTTCCCTCACCTACGGTCATATTGCCAGAGCGACCATTGGCGCTATTCAGCGCCGGCTTTTGGCTCTTGAAGAACAGGGTGCGGACAGGCTTTTTGGCGAGCCGGCGCTCGAACTGGCTGATCTGATGCGCACTGACGCTGCCGGGCGCGGGGTTATCAATATTCTCGCCGCTGACAGACTGATGTCGACGCCAAAAACTTACGCGACGTTCCTGTTGTGGCTACTCTCAGAACTCTTCGAAGAGCTGCCCGAGATTGGAGACCCGGACAAGCCGCGGCTCGTTTTCTTCTTCGACGAGGCTCATCTTCTGTTCGACGAGGCGCCGAAGGCGCTGCTGACAAAAGTTGAACAGGTCGTGCGGCTGATCCGGTCCAAAGGCGTCGGCGTTTATTTTGTAACGCAAAATCCTCAAGACTTGCCGGATAGCGTTTCCAGCCAGCTCGGCGCGCGCATTCAGCACGCGCTTCGCGCGTTCACCCCAAAGGAACAGAAAGTCGTTCGGACGGCCGCGCAGATGTTTCGGGCCAATCCAGCCTTTTCCACGGAGGCTGTGATCACGGAGCTCGAGGTCGGAGAAGCGTTGATCTCGACGCTTGTCGACAAAGGCGTCCCGTCAATCGTTGCGCGCACGCTGCTGCCCCCGCCAACTTCCCGTATTGGTCCGCTGAAGCCCGATGAACGCCAGGCGTTAATCGCCGCCTCGCCCATGGGGGCACGGTACGACCGGCCGATCGACCGCATTTCCGCCTATGAAATCCTGACCGCCCGCCACGCGGCGCCTGTAGCGGAGCAAGGCAAAGGCAAGGCCGCGCCCGACGCGCAAAAGCCCAAACCCCGCGCGCGATCGTCGAACCGCCAGACGGTGACGGAAGCAGCCATCAAATCTGCCGTCCGAACGTTTTCAACGGGCCTTGCCCGCGAGGTTGTGCGCGGGGTCATGGGGACATGGCGAAAAAGATAAGCGCCCGGCATGGTTTCGGTTAAAATTTTCGCTGACCGATGTAACCGACCATAACCTTGCTGCGTTTAACCTAAGCTGAGGCAGGGATAAGTGTCATGACCCCGAGATTTTGGCGTATCGCAAGCGTGTTGATCGCCTTGACCGGCTGCGGTTCAAGTGACGACACGCCGCCTCCGCCCAACGCCAATCCAGTATTTACATCGCCTGCGTCTGTATCGGTCGCCGAAAACACCGAAGCTACATTTTATACCGCAGCCGCAACTGATACCGACGGCGACACAGTGAGCTTTACCCTCTCGGCGGGCGACGACCGAGCGCTGTTTTCTCTCGCCGCCGGCGCGTTGCGATTTGTGTCCCCGCCGGATTTTGAAAACCCGACCGACGCCAACCGCGACAACATCTACGAAGTGACGATCCGCGCGAGCGACGGACGCGGGGGATCGGCAACGCTCGATCTGCGCGTCACCGTTACCGATGTCGTTGAGAACTTCACCATCCGCCGCATCGCGGTCGGACTGAACCAGCCGTTATTTCTCACCGAGCGAGGCGACAGCACCAGTCGCGTTTTCATTGTCGAAAAGGGCGGCCAGATTGAAGTATTGGACCTGACGACCGGCCTTCTTCAGCCGACGCCCTTTCTCGATCTGACCGGACAGATATCAACAGACGGCGAACGGGGCCTGCTCGGTCTCGCGCTGTCACCCGATTTTGCGACGTCGGGCCTATTCTACGTCAACATCACCAATCTTGCCGGCAATACGGAAATCCGGCGCTATCGCACTTCCACCAGCGATCCGAACCAGGCCGATCTGTTGTCACAGGATATTATCCTCACTGTCGCCCAACCCGCCAGCAACCATAACGGCGGCTGGATGGATTTTGGACCAGACGGATTTCTCTATATCGCTCTCGGCGATGGCGGCGGCGCGAATGATCCGTTCGGCAATGGACAAAACACAAACACGCTGCTCGGCTCGATCCTGCGCATCGATCCGTCAGGCGACGATTTTCCCTCGGACAATCTGCGCGATTACCGCATTCCTCCGGGCAACCCTTTTATCGCTGGCGGCGGCCAGCCGGAAATCTTCGCCTATGGCTTGCGTAATCCCTTCCGATGCAGCTTCGACCGCGCCACAGGCGATCTTTATCTCGGCGATGTGGGTCAGGATAATCGCGAGGAAATAAACCTAATTCGCCCCGGCGAGGCCGGACTGAACTTCGGCTGGCCGATCCTTGAAGGCACGCGCGTTAACCAGCTTGGATCGACTGCCGGGTTCACGCCGCCGATCGCAGAATACAGCCATGGGTCAGGTCCTCTGCAGGGACAATCCGTGACCGGCGGATATGTCTATCGTGGACCGGTCGAAGCGCTGCAGGGGTCTTACGTGTTCGCTGACTTCATCAGCAATAACATCTGGTCTTTCGCCTCCTCCGCCGCGATGCAGGGCTCAACCTTGCAGTCGAGCGCTTTTACCATCCAGACGACGGCCTTCCGGCCAGACCTCGGAACGCTCGACCGGATATCAAGCTTCGGCGAAGACGCGGAAGGCAACCTTTTCATCGTCGGGATCGACGGCGAGATATTCCGCCTGGAACGCAGTTAGCCTTCCACACGAGCGCTAGCCCCCGGGCGCTGAGGGCCATACGCTTGCCGGGAGAGTCTACCCCCGGACGGCGATCTTCACCCGTTCGGCATGAGCCTTGCTCGTCTTGCTGCAATCGCCAGTCGTCCGTCCCGGTTTTGCACCGGCGCGCGCGCGGCGCATCGCATCGAGGAAGGCGCACATGATGAAAAAAACTCTCCTGATTGCTGTAGCGGCCATCGCCCTGATCGGTTGCTCAAGCGGCGGCGACAGCAACGTCGCAACGCCGCCTCCGGCAGCCACGACGCCGCCGCCTCCTCCCCCGCCCCCACCGCCGCCCGCAAACTCCGCGCCGGTGTTCACCTCGCCGGCAGCTATTTCGGTGGCTGAAAACACGACGGGCGTTTTTTACACCGCGACCGCGACTGATGCGAACAACGACACAATCACCTTCGGAATTTCCGGCGGCGCAGATGCAGCCGCGTTCTCGATCTTGCCTACGGGCGGGCTGTCCTTCGTATCCGCTCCGGATTTTGAAACGCCCGCCGACGCAGACCGGGACAACGTCTACAACGTCACGCTAAGCGCCTCCGATGGACAGGCGACGGCCACGCTCGCACTCGTGGTGACGGTGACCGACGTTGTTGACGCATTCAAAGTCAGTCAGGTTGCGGTCGGCCTTAGCCAACCTAACGGCGTCTACGGTAGAGGCGATGGCACCAACCGAGTCCTGATCACTGAGAAAACCGGCCAGATCGAAGTGCTCGATCTCGATACCGGGCTCCTTAATCCAACGCCGTTCCTCGACATTTCCTCGTCGATCTCGACGTCGGGCGAAGGCGGTCTGATCGGCCTTGCCCTCGCGCCTGATTTTGCGACTTCTGGCCTTCTCTATGTCCACGCCACAAACCTCGCTGGCGAAAATGAGATCCGCCAGTACCGCGTGTCGTCGACCAATCCTGACGAAGTCGACCCCTCCTCTCTCAACGTCATCCTGAACGTGCCGCACCCGAGCAACGTCAATCGCGGCGGATGGATCGGTTTCGGGCCGGATGGTTTCCTGTGGATCACCTTCGGCGACGGCTGCAGCGTCTGCGGTTCGAACGATGAGTTTGGCAATGCGCAAAATGCCGACACGCTGCTAGGCGCGATCCTGCGAATCGATCCGTCATCCGATGATTTCCCGATGGACGATCTGCGCGACTACGCCATTCCTGCCGACAATCCGCTCGTGAACGGCGGAGGCCGCCCGGAAATCGTCGCCATTGGCGTGCGCAATCCGCGTCGCGGCGGTTTTGACCGCGTCACCGGTAACTTCTACTTCGGCGACAATGGCCAGTCATTCTTCGAGGAAGTAAACCTCATTCCGGTCGGCGCAGGCTTGCTGAACTTTGGCTGGCCTACGATGGAAGGCACAGCCATGAACGTCGCCGGGCCAACGGACGGACTGACGCCGCCGGTGGCTCAATATCAGCGCGGCACAGGGGCATTGAAGGGCTTCCGGATCATCGGCGGGCCAGTTTATCGCGGACCCGTGGAAGCGCTGCAAGCCGAGTATGTGTTTGCCGACTTCTTTGGCAATCACATCTGGTCGATCCCCGCGAACACGCTCGTTCTCGGATCTACCGTTCCGTCGACAGACTTCATCGTCCGCACCCAGCAGTTTACGCCGGACAGCGGCGTGCTGGAGTCGATCACGGCTTTTGGTGAGGACGATGCCGGCAACCTCTACGTCGTCACACAGGCCGGCGGAATCTACCTTTTTGAACGCGCCTAAACCGTCTGAGGGGATGGCAGTGAGAAGCCGGGCTGACAGAAATTGTCAGCCCGGTTTTTTGTGCGCTAGCCAACAATTTCTCTTCTGATTGGTTGTGGCCTGATCAGATATTGAACGCGCCTTCCGGCGGCTTCGGCGGGCGGGCATATGTCCCGCGCGCCAGTTTTATCGCCAGCCACCCACCTAACGCCGATAGCACGACCGCGCCAATTGTCATCCATAACGGGTGCGGAATCGTCGCCATGGTGACGGCGGCAAGGCCGAACAGCGACGCGGTGACGACCCACGCGACCGGCGCCCAACGCTGGGCAATCAACAGCGCCGCGACCGAGCCTGCGACAACCCCTAAAAACCAGCCAACAAGAACCGCCGCTTTTGCCCCGAATGGAATTTGGTCCATGACCGATTTAAGGGCTGCTGGATCGTTCAGGTTGACTCCCGGCGGCGGCGGAAAGACCCGATGACCGGCGCCTTCAACGATGAAGATGACCACCGCACCGACGACGACGCCGACGACGGCCCCAATGACTGATCGCAACAAGGAGCGCCTCCATTATTAGAGGCGCTCTCGCAGATGGCGTGCGCCTCAGGCAGCAGACTTGTAGAGCGTTTCCTTCTTCGCGGCGAGGTCGCGGAATTTCTGCGGCGGGGCGAAGCGCGCGCCGTATTTCTGGGCGAGGCTGTCAGCCCGGCGCACAAAGGTCTCAAGCCCGATGGTGTCGATATGGCTCATTGGACCGCCTGTCCACGGCGCAAATCCCCAGCCGAAGATGGCGCCGAGGTCGGCGGATTGCGGGTCGGGAACGATGCCCTCGGCGTAACATTGCGCCGCCGGGATCAACTGGGCGTAGAGGATGCGCTCTTTTGTCTCTTCCAGGGTTGGCTGTTCGTCCGCGAGGGGGAAGTATTCCTCAAGGCCCTTCCAGAGCTGCTTCTTCCCGTCTGCCGGATAATCGTAGAACCCTCCGCCAGACTTGCGACCAAGGCGGCCTAGCTTGTCGACCATGATCTCAAGGAGGTCTTCGACGCCCGTCGGCTTGTAGTCCTTTCCGAGTTCCTTGCGGGTGGACTCCATGACGCGCTTGCCTAGCTCGAGCGAAGTTTCATCGACCAGCGCGAGCGGCCCCACGGGCATGCCAAGCTGTTTCGCTGCGTTCTCGATTAGGGCGGGCTTGATGCCTTCCTTCACCATCAGCATCGCTTCGTTCAGGTAGGGCGGGACGACGCGGTTGGTGTAAAAGCCGCGCGTGTCCTTCACGACAATGGGCGTCTTCCTGATGCGGCCGACATAATCGAGCGCCATGGCGAGCGCCCGGTCGCCGGATTTCTCTCCCGGAATGATCTCGACGAGAGGCATTTTGTCGACCGGCGAAAAGAAGTGAACGCCGATGAACTGATTGGCGCGCTTCGAGTGCCGGGCAAGTCCCGTGATCGGCAGCGTCGATGTGTTCGACGCAAAGATGACGTGCTCGCCGATGACCGCTTCGGTCTTCTTGATGACGTCGGCCTTGACGTCGGGATCTTCGAAGACCGCCTCGATGATCATATCGACGTCTTTGAGGTCGTTGTAATCCGTCGTTGGTTTAATACGGGCAAGGAGTTCATCCGCTTTCTCTCGCGAAAGCTTGCCGCGCGAGACGCCCTTTTCAACGATGCCCGCGGAGTAACCCTTTCCTTTCTCCGCGTAGGGAAGGTCGCGATCGAGGAGGACGACGTCCATGCCGCCTTTGGCTGTGACATAGGCGATGCCTGCACCCATCATGCCGGCGCCGAGAACGCCAACTTTGCGAATTTCCTGCTTCTCAACGCCCTTGGGCCGCTGTTCGCCTTTTTCCGCCGCCTGCTTGTTGATAAACAGCGTGCGGATCATATTACGCGCCTGCGGCTCGGACATGAGCTTGGTAAAATATTTCGATTCAATGCGGATGGCGGTGTCGAACGGCACAATCGATCCTTCGTAAAGGCACGAAAGGATCGACTGGACAGCCGGGTAATTGTGCTGCGTTTCACGCTGGGCCATCGCGTTCGACGCGATGTGGAACTGCAGCGCCGCCGGATGGGTCGGGCCGGCCCCGCCCGGATATTTGAACCCTTGCTTGTCCCATGGCTGGGCCGTTTTGGGGTTCGCCTTCACCCATGTTTTGGCGCGCGCGACAATCTCCTCGCGCGGCGCGACCTCGTGGACGATGTTTTGTCCCTTGGCCGTCGCGGGATCGATCGGCTGACCCTGCGTCGCCATCACAGCGGCATTCTGGAGGCCGGCAAGGCGCGGCAGGCGCTGCGTTCCGCCCGCGCCTGGCAACAAACCAACCTGGACTTCCGGCACGCCAAGCTGGATTTTCGGATCGTCTGCGACGACGCGGTAGTGGCAGGCGAGCGCCAGTTCGAGACCGCCGCCGAGCGCGAGGCCGTTGATCGCCGCCGCCACGGGCTTGGCGGCAACTTCGCCGTTCATCAGTTTTTTCTGCGGATGACCGCCTGTTTCGAGACGACGCAGCACAGCGTTAAGCTTGAAGGCGTTTTCGAACGCCTCCTTCATCGACCCGGCTTTCTGGCCGCCCAGCATCCTGAGGTCGGCGCCGGCAAGGAATCCCGACGCTTTTCCCGACGTTATAACCGCGCCCTTGATGGCGTCGTTGCCGAGGAAATCGTCGACGAACTTTGCGAAATCCGCCATGAGCGCTTCGTTCCAGACATTCATCGATTGACCCGGCAGGTCAATCGTCACGAGCGCGATGCCATCGGGGTCGATGTCGAGCTTCAGCGTGGTGTAGGTCATATTCGTTCCCGTCTATTCCTGATGCGATAATGGCCTTGATCGAACGCCTCAGCGAAAATCAAACGCGCTCGATGATCGTCGCGGTGCCCATCCCGGCGCCAATGCAAAGCGTCACAAGCGCGGTCTCTTTATCCGATCGCTCAAGCTCATCGACCATGGTTCCGAAGATCATTGCGCCGGTCGCGCCCAGTGGGTGGCCCATGGCGATCGCGCCGCCATTGACGTTGATATCCTTGTGATCAATGTCGAGAGCCTGCATGAAGCGCAGAACGACCGATGCGAACGCTTCGTTCAATTCCCACAGGTCGATGTCCTTCTTCTTCATGCCGGCGCGCTTTAAAGCCTTCATGGCGGCGAACTCCGGGCCTGTCAGCATGATCGTCGGCTCTGAGCCAATCGAGGCCATGGAGCGAATACGCGCGCGCGGCTTGATCCCGAGCTTCTTGCCCATCTCCTTTGATCCGATCAGCACGGCGGCCGCGCCGTCCACGATCCCGGACGAATTGCCCGCATGGTGGACATGGTTAATGCGCTCGATTTCGGGATAACGCTGAATTGCGACTGAATCAAAGCCAAGCTGTTCGCCATGCATGGCGAACGACGGCGGCAGGCCGCCAAGCGACTGCATGTCGGTCTCCGGACGGATCGCTTCGTCATGGCCGAGGACAGGTTCGCCGAGAACGTCTCGCACGGCGACGATCGACTTCTTGAAGCGGCCTTCTTTCCACGACCGCGCAGCGCGCTTCTGGCTTTCGACCGCATAGGCGTCGACATCGTCGCGCGTGAAACCATATTTCGTGGCGATGAGATCGGCGGAGATGCCCTGCGGAACGAAGTAAGCTTTGAACGCCACAGCAGGGTCGACCGGCCAGGCGCCGCCGTCGGATCCCATGGGGACGCGGCTCATGTGTTCGACGCCGCCGCCAATCGCGAGGTCCGCTTCACCGCTGATGACCTTTGCGGCGGCAATGTTGATGGCTTCAAGACCCGAGGCGCAGAAGCGATTAACCTGAATGCCGGCAGTCGTTTCGGCGTATCCCGCATTGATAAGCGCGGTTCGCGTGATTACCGCGCCTTGCTCGCCTACAGGCGAGACGCATCCGAAAGCGACGTCGTCGACAAATTTGGTGTCGATCTCGTTGCGGTCGCGGATCGCTTCGAGCACCTGCGTTGCGAGTTGGACCGGCGTGATTTCGTGGAGGCTGCCGTCGGCCTTGCCTTTGCCTCTCGGCGTGCGGACAGCATCGTAAACATAAGCGTCGGTCATAGGGTGGGTGTCCTTTCGATCACGTTCCGTTGCGCGCGATGGCGGCGGGATGGCAGGTAACGCCCCGCCCCGCCACGCCGCGCCGCGCCGTTCTGGGGCCAGCGCCAGCGCGCCTCAATTCAGTTTGTCTAGGTAGGCGCGACGGCGACGCCGCGCAACGACACAACGCAGTCCCGCCTGCGCTCGTGAACGAATATGCGCACAAGTGCGTAAGCCCTTGCTTCGCCGCTACCTCTAGGCCAATGACAGCCCGGTTGCGGCGGGGTATCCAGACCGAGGAAAACCGAGCTGCGAGACGTTGGCTATGACCGTCCAACCCCCAGAAGCCCCCTTTGAGGCTCCCACCAACAGCGCGGGACTGGATAAAACTCGCGCGGCGATCCGAGCGGGCGCCCTCGCCGACGAAAGCGCGCTCGCCCGTCGGTTGATCAAGGCTGCGGACATCGGGGACGCCGCCCGCAAACGGGCGCAGGCGGAAGCCGGGGAATTTGTGCGCGGGGCGCGGGCGAACGCCGCCCGTTCAGGTCTGATCGACAAGTTCCTGCAAGAGTACGGCCTGACCAGTCACGAGGGCGTGACGCTCATGCGCCTTGCCGAGGCTCTACTCCGCACGCCGGACGCGGCGACCGCCGACGCCCTTATTCGCGACAAGGTCGAGGCGGGAGACTGGGCCGCCCACAAAGGCCGAAGCCCCTTCCCGCTCGTCAATTTTTCAACGCGCGCCCTGATGCTGACCGCTGCGTGGCTCGATGAAGTTGAGGGCGACGGCGTCGGCAATCGTCTGGCGCAGGCGACGAAGGATCTCCTCGACCGTGTCGGCGAGCCGGTCATCCGCGCATCGGTCGCGCAGGCGATGAAGGTCCTCGGCAAGCATTTCGTTCTCGGCGAGACAATCTCCAGCGCGATCAAGCGCGCGCGCGCCTATGGCGCACGGGGATATCTCTTTTCCTACGACATGCTGGGAGAAGCGGCGCACACGGAGGAAGACGCGCAGAAATACTACGCCGATTACAAAGGCGCGATCGAGGCGATCGCCGGCGCGGCGAATTCGGCTGACCCGAAAGACAATCCCGGTATCTCCGTCAAGCTTTCGGCGCTCCATCCACGCTATGAACTCGGCAAGCGCGACCGCGTACTCGATGAATTGGGCGCGCGGGCGCGGGCCCTGGCGGTCATGGCGCGCGAGGCTAATATCGGCTTCAACATCGACGCAGAAGAAGCCAACCGGCTCGACCTGTCGCTCGATTTGATCGACCGCCTTTCCGGCGACGAGGCGCTGATCGGTTGGGACGGATTTGGCGTTGTCGTGCAAGCCTATCAGCGCCGCGCCTTCGACGTCATCGATTGGCTGGGCGCGCTTGCGCGCCGCGATCGCCGCCGCCTCATGGTGCGTCTCGTTAAAGGCGCATATTGGGACGCCGAAATCAAACGCGCGCAGGTCGCTGGCCTCGACAGTTATCCGGTCTTTACGCGGAAGATCCTGACAGACGTGAGCTATGCGGCCTGTGCGCGTCGTCTCTTGGCAAACCGGGACCGGTTTTACCCGCAGTTCGCAACCCACAACGCGCACACGGCCGCGATGGTGCGTCAGACCGCAGCGCTAAAAGAAGGCCAGGGACCGGAGGATTATGAGCTCCAACGCCTGCACGGTATGGGCGAGTCGCTGCACGACGGCCTGATCGAAGCTGGCGTCCGCTCGCGTATCTATGCGCCCGTCGGCGGTCACCGCGAACTGCTTCCCTATCTCGTGCGACGGCTGCTGGCCGAGCCCAAGGTCTACGCGGCCAAGGACCGATGCCC
>CAZSBU010000017.1:15846-19324 GCA_964605055.1 uncultured Caulobacterales bacterium
TCTCGTGCGACGGCTGCTGGAAAACGGCGCGAACTCGTCCTTCGTCAACCAGTTGTTTGACCCTGATCTTTCGATAGATGAAATCGTCGCCGACCCGGTGACCGACGCCCGCACCCTGCCTGCCCTGCCAAACGAGGCAATCCCTGCGCCGCGCGATTTGTTCGCAGGGGCGAGACTATCCGCACGCGGCGTCGATGATGGCGACCCGCTGGCGATGGCCGCGCTGGAACGCGCGGCATCCGTCAGCTTTGACCCTGCGAAGCTGTATGCATCGATGATCGTCGCCGGAGACGGACAATTCGCAGTTGACGAGAGCGAAGCCGCCTTGATGCAGAACCCGGCTTCACCGGAGGACGTGCTCGGACGCATTGTCTTTGCTGGACCGGGTGACGTCGATATGGCATGCGCAAACGCGTCGGCTGCATTTGAAGGATGGCGCGCGACGCCATCGAAGGTCCGCCGCGACATCCTGCGCCGCGCCGCCGACACCATTGAGGCGCGCCCTGATCGCTTCATAGCGATCGCTGTGCGTGAAGCTGGCAAGACCCTGCCAGACGCGGTGGCCGAGCTGCGCGAGGCCGTCGATTTCCTGCGCTATTATGCGAGTGAGAGCGAGAAACTCGAGGGCGAGCCGCTCGGCGTTGTCGCCTGCGTCTCACCGTGGAATTTTCCGCTTGCGATCTTTCTTGGCCAAGTCTCCGCCGCATTGGCAGCAGGCAACGTCGTGATCGCCAAGCCAGCCGAACAAACGCCGATCATGGCGTGCGCCGCATTTGAGGTGCTTTATGAAGCGGGTCTGCCGCGCGGCGCGGCTCAGCTCCTTCTGGGCGATGGACCGTCCGTTGGCGCACCACTTGTCGCGCATCCGTCCATCGCCGGCGTCGTCTTTACCGGTTCGACCGATGTAGCGCGCGCAATTAACCGCGCTCGCGCCAAACGTGCGATCGACCTTGGGGCAGGTCCAACCCCGCTGATCGCTGAGACAGGCGGCGTAAACGCCATGATCGTCGATTCAACAGCGCTTCTGGAACAGGCGGTGCGCGACGCAGTCGCTTCGGCTTTCCAAAGCGCGGGGCAGCGGTGCTCGGCTTGCCGTCTTGTCTGTGTACAGACTGAAATTGCCGACCGCTTCATGGACATGCTGGCCGGGGCGATGGCCGAGCTACGCATTGGCGATCCGCGCTTGCAGGAGACCGATGTCGGTCCCGTCATCGACGCGGCGGCGCGTGACGCCATTGAAGCGCATGTCGCAGCGATGGAAAAATCCGCGCGCCTGATAGCCCTAGCGCCTGCCGCCGTTGGCCCAAACGCAAATGGCCATTTCGTTTCCCCCGTCGCCTTCGAATTGAAGTCCATCGGCGATCTGCAGCAGGAAATTTTCGGTCCGGTGCTGCATGTCGTCCGTTTCGAAGCCGACGCCCTGGCGGAGACGGTCGAGGCGGTCAATGCGCTCGGCTACGGATTGACCATGGGCGCCCACACGCGCATTGACGAGACGATGCACCTCATCGCCGAGCGCGCGCGAGTCGGCAATCTTTATATCAATCGCAATCAGATCGGCGCGGTCGTCGGCGTACAGCCTTTCGGGGGCGAGCGGTTGTCAGGCACCGGTCCAAAGGCGGGAGGACCGCATTATCTTTCTGTTCTTCAGTCATCCGGCAGCGGAGAATTCAAGTCGCGCCTCGATATCGATCGTCCGGGCGCGCCGGCGGCCCTGTTCGACCAGCAGATGCAGCGGGCGTTACAGGCTTTTCTGGTCTGGTCGAATGATCCGGGTCGCCGGACCATTCTGGCGCGCGCCGCGCATCAGGGCGCACAAGGCGGCAGCGGCGAGATCGCCAGCGTTCAGGAAGCCGATGTGGCCGAGTGCTTGCGCTGGGCCGCGAGCCTTGTGCGCACCGCCTTCGACGTAACGACAGAATTGCCGGGACCCACAGGCGAATCAAATAGCCTCCGCCTGCGCGGTCGCGGCCTCATCCTTTGTCTCGGCGGAGACGGAAAGGCGCTGTTGCGCCAATGCGCGCTTGCCCTCGCCTCCGGCTCGACAGTTGTGTGCGAGAGCGCATTCGCTGACCGCCTCGGTAGCGCTCTGTCGCGAGCGGGAGCGCCGGCTGGCATCGTAACCGGTGTAAATCTCGGAAGGGTTCCCGAGTGGCTGCTCACCGATCCGCGCATCGAGGCGGTCGCTTTCGACGGCGCGCCGGACAGTCAGGCGCTCGTCGCTGCGACGCTGGCCGCGCGAGAGGGGACAATCGTGCCGCTGTTGTCCACGCGCGATCCGGAATGGCGGTTTGCGGTCGAGCGGACGCTGACGATTAACACAACCGCCGCCGGCGGCGATGTCCAGCTTCTCGCGCTTTCTGGTTAATGGTCGCGGCGAGTCATCGTTGGCGCGCCAAAAAAGTTTTGAAAAACCGTCAGAAAAGTTATCCCCCACCCTGTCGGACGGGTTTATGCTTTCCTTTCAGTCGGAGCCTCGACTGAATTGAGGCCGCCAATCTAAGGGAGACCCGATCCATTCGATCCATCCAGTCCATTGTGGATCTTTTTCACGCGAGCATCGGCCGCCCGGGCACGCATTACGCGATTTTTTGGCGACACTGCTTCGTCGCGCCGGGCGGGCGCCCCGTCGCATGCGCCTTGCCGCCTTGCCTACCAGCGCTACTGGTAGGGTGAAAGGGTGAAAAGCCGCTCCATGACCGCCGTTGAAATAGCACATAACGGCCCTGGCCCGTTCGTTCCGGCCCCCAGCCGCACGCGCCGGACGATGAACTGGTTTTTTGCCGACACCGAACGGCTGTTCTGGCTGTTGCAGGCATTGGGCTGGTCGGGATTTGGAATCATTCACGTTCTCAGCGTCTCATCGTTGGTTGCAGGGTGGTCAACGCAATCGATCGTCTTTTCCGTCGCCTCGTCTCTCGTCGGATTGGTCAGTACTGGACTACTGTTGCGGCCGGCTTATCGCTTCGCGCGCCGCCTGCCGCCTGCGCTCCTCCTGCTCGTCGCGGTCGGCTCAACCATTCCGCTGGCGGTGCTGATGTCGGCTGTCAAAGCGCAAACCTTCGGGCTGATCTTCGGCAATGAATGGATCGTCAGCCGCGGCGCAGCGCTCGGTACCGACAATTTCTTTATGCTGATCCGCCCGGATATTCCGGCCAACCTGTTCCTTCTGATGTCGTGGGGCGGGTTCTATTTCGGTATCAATTATTATCTCACGCTGCGCAGCGAGACCGAGCGCGCCTTGCGCTCGGCAAGACTCGCCGATCAGGCGCAACTCAAAATGCTCCGCTATCAGCTTAACCCGCATTTCCTCTTCAATACGCTGAACGCCATTTCGACGCTCGTGCTCGAACAGGACGGCCGGCACGCCAACGAAATGCTGACGAAACTGTCCTCCTTCCTACGTTATTCTCTCGACAGCGACCCGTTGCAGAAAACATCGTTAGCGGAGGAAATTCGCGCGCTGCAACTCTATCTC
>CAZSBU010000017.1:19334-22765 GCA_964605055.1 uncultured Caulobacterales bacterium
ATCGAAGCAACGCGCTTCGGAAACCGCTTGACCGTCGAACTCGATATTGACCCGCAGACGCTCGATGCGCGCGTCCCCTCGCTAATTCTTCAGCCTGCGATAGAAAATTCCATCAAGTACGCAATTGCCCGAATGGAATCGGGCGGAAAAATCTCGATCATTTCCACGCGCGACGGAGCGATGCTGACATTGCAAGTATGCGACAATGGACCGGAAGCCCCTGTCGATCCGGAAAAGGCAATCGCCAATCCGCGCGCAGGCGTAGGTCTCGTCAACATGCGCGAACGCCTCCTCCATCTTTACGGCGATCGCCAGTCGTTCGCCGTCTCGCGTCCCGCAGACGGAGGGTTTTGCGTGACGCTGAAATTGCCCTTCGAAACTCGCGCTTAGCATCGGATAAAAATAAATGACTCAATCAAAGATCCGCACCGTTCTCGTTGATGACGAGCCGCTGGCCATCCGTGGCATGACGCATAGGCTTGCGATGTTTCCCGAGATCGAGATCATCGCTGAATGCGCCAACGGACGCGAGGCGATCAGAGAAATCAAGAATTCAACGCCCGATCTCGTGTTTCTTGATATTCAGATGCCGGGCGTTGACGGTTTCGGGGTCGTCAGGGCGCTGATCGGCGCGCCGGCGCCATTGATCGTATTTGTCACCGCCTATGACAAATTCGCCATCGACGCTTTCGAGGCGAATGCGCTCGATTACCTCGTTAAACCCGTGGAAGAAGAACGGCTGAAAGATGCAATCCATCGCGTGCGCGAGGCGATCAAGACCCGCGCCGCCGCCCAGCGGGAAACGCGTCTCGTCGAGTTACTGGCGGGGCTGAGCGCCGATGAACGCGACCAGATCAAAGAACTGATCGCCGATCCGGAATGGACTTCGAAAGAGCGTTATCCGGAACGCCTCAGTTTCAAGGATGGATCAAAAGTCGTGGTCCTCGATGCGAGCGACATTGAGTGGATCGACGCGGCGGGTGATTATATGTGCATCCATGCTGGCGGCAAAACGCATATCATCCGCGAAACGATGAAAACGCTTCAACAACGCCTCGACCCCGCGCGGTTTCAGCGGATCCATCGCTCAGCTATCGTCAACTTGTCGAAGGTCAAGGAGCTGCACCCTCATTCGAACGGCGAATACTTCATCGTTCTGGAAAGCGGCGGAGAGCTTAAGCTTTCACGCTCATACAAAGACGTAGTCGCACGCTTTTTGTGACGAATAACCGCCTATTTCATCCGTATAGCGACTTAATATCTTTAAAAGGCGTATTGCGTTCTGATTAGCGCTGTCGTCCTTGACGAGCCGTCTACGGATATGTTGGTCTGACGCAGAAGTGATGCTTCAATTCGCGCGCCAAAGGGACCTCGGAAACCGTATCCCGCTTCAAAGTCGATCTCACGCGGGCCGTCACCAAGCAGCGCTGTTCGGTCTTCAAAAAGAAGTGACCGACTCGCAAGATCATAAGATGTCGGTACGGATAGGATGAGCGACCCCGATGAAATTTGCAGCGGCCCAACAATCGCTACGCGCAGGTGATCGTCGCGCTGGAACGCTCCGTGGCGATAGGCTCCAACAGCGAATTGGTTGCTGCTGACGTTCTCGTATCCAGCAAGGAAACCGGATGACCCATCTGCGGATGTTACAGATCGGCCAGCTGAATAACGCGCCGCAAGGCGCCAGTCGAACGCCAGCGGCGCGTCGACTTCCGCTGCGGCGTATACGGTTGAGCTACTGACGTTTGCGCCGAGAAGGCCGCCGAAGGACGCGCCGAGCAATCCGTTTTCATCAAGTCGTACGCCTGATTCAAACCGCAACGCCGCGCCGGCTATCGAGCGCGAAGCGCCGATGCGCGCAGAAACAACGCCAGTGCGGTCTACATCACTCGCAGCGTTGAAAATTCCAAACGCGGCTGCCGGCGTTTCATCACTACGCGCAAGCAATATGTCGAAGCGATTAGCGCCGCGCGCAAATGCCATCATGGCCGTCTGGGCGTCGCGCGATGCCGGAAGATAGCCGTCGTCAAAACCGTCTCGCGCCAGGCTGGTGAAAGATTGGCCCGCGCCGAAGCGATCGACTTCGCGAGGGCTAAACCCCTGCGCAACATGCAGGGCGATCTGTGGCGATAGCGCCTGACTGAACGCAAGGGCCGCACGCGCTTCTGTTTGTTGCCCTTCATCACGCAACGCCAGGCTCGACTCGCGTTGGCTCGCGTCGATATCAAAGAAAGACAGATCGCGGCTTTCGAGGCGAAAGCGGGCGCGGAATGAGCCCCCCCCTACCTCGGCGGATTGGAGCGTCTCAAACGGGCGAATGATCGCCGACGGATCGATCCGGAGCGCAATATTATTTGAACCCGCCGCATTTAGCGTAGCGCTGAAGTCGCGGCCTACGCTGTCGAGAAACACATAGTCGCCAAGCTGTGGTAATGATGCGCCAAAGGCCGGCGCCCCGCCGAGCGCGGGGCCCGTTACAGCAACAGATACACCCGCCGCCGATGAAGTTGTCACGGCGCCAAGCGGTTGCAGCGCTGCGCCGATATTAAGAAGTCCCCGCCCATATATAGGGTCTGTACCGGGCGCGCCGAGGTCAGTCGCTGACTCCAGCAGGACGCGCACCGTATCGGCGGCGGACAACTGCGGCCAGAGTTGGCGCACAAGCGCAGCCGCAGCAGACACAAACGGCGTCGACGCGCTTGTACCGCTGAACGATCGCGTCGTCTGACCGTTTCCGCCGAGCGCGGTCGTCTGAATGAGACGCCCTGGAGCGACAATAAAAAACTCTGCGCCTTCGCCAGCACGGTTTGAAAAAGTTGCGATGGCGTTGGCGCTGTCGACCGCACCGACAATTATCGTCGCTCCGCGCGCCTGCGCATCGATCGCGGCGAGCGCGGAGCCGTCCGGATTGGCGTTCCCGTCATTACCGGCTGCGATAGCTGTTACAATATCGTTGCGAGAAGTGAAGTCGAAGATAGAACGAAAACTCGATCGCGAGCCTGCTTCGTCCGAACCCAGAGAGAAGTTGATGACTCCCGCCCCTGCGCTGGCGGAACGGCGTACGCCTTCCGAAATTGCGCCGCCAAGGATAGTCAGCGAATCATCATTGCTATCGCCCCGGAAGACGAGCAGGTTCACCGCTGGCGCTGCTCCATGAGAGGCGACGCCGTTCCGCGCCGCCCCGATAATTCCGGCGACAGCCGTGCCGTGACTGTCGACGTCCTGAAGATTCGCGCCGCCATTGCGCACGTCATCATCGGCAACAACGCCAGCAATGGCGAGGTCGGCGCTACGCGGATCGATGCGTCCGGCAAATTCCGGATTGTTTACATCGATGCCAGTATCGATGATTGCAACTGTAACGCCCTCCCCGAACGCGCCGCGCTGATATGCCGGAATGACATTGATCTGATCGAGGGCCGGTGTGCGCA
>CAZSBU010000018.1:0-2098 GCA_964605055.1 uncultured Caulobacterales bacterium
AGTCGCTTTTTTTGTCTCGCTCGTCGCCGGCTATGTCATTCGCCTCTATCAGGGGGGTCGCCTTCCCATGCCCCGCGCGGTCGCAGAGGGCATCGGCGGACTGCTGATCCTGCTGGCGCTGGGGATTGTGTTGGCAGCGGTCGCGCGTTTCTCCGATGGCGGAGAAACGCTGCGCCCGAATACGCCTTCTCATCAACTTTTTACGGATGGCGTCTATCGGTTCTCGCGCAATCCGATTTATCTCGGAATGTTGTTGTTCTCGGCCGGCTTTGGGTTGGCGACAAGCAATATCTGGATGCTGCTGACGACAGTGCTGCTCGGCCTCGCGCTCAACTATCTCGTCATCAAACCGGAAGAGGAATACCTCGCAACGCGCTTCGGTGTGGAGTACGCTGATTATCGCCGGAAAGTGCGTCGCTGGATCTGAATCATTCCGCGGCGGTCGTGGCGAGTCCGCTGGAGTTGCTCGTGAATTGAAGCTCGGCCAGTCGGGCATACAAGCCGCCTCTCGACAAAAGCTCCGTATGCGTTCCTTGGTCAACGATACGCCCGCCATCCATTACAATGATGAGGTCCGCTTTCAGGACCGTTGCGAGGCGGTGAGCGATGACCAGCGTTGTGCGGCCGGCTGATATGCGCTCGAAAGCGATTTGTATCGCCCGCTCGCTTTCGGAGTCGAGCGCGCTTGTCGCCTCGTCGAGGAGAACGATAGGGGCGTCGCGCAGGATCGCGCGCGCGATGGCGAGGCGCTGGCGTTGACCGCCTGAAAGCGTGGTCGCCCCCTGGCCAAGGGCCGTTTCATACCCGTCAGGCAAGGCGGCGATGAACTCGTGGGCGTTCGCCAGCTGCGCCGCCGCCTCGATTTCCGCCATGGTTGCATCGGGCCGCCCGAAGCGGATGTTGTCGGCCGCCGAGCCGGAAAAGAGCGGGGCGTTTTGCTGCACGACCGAAATGCGCTGGCGCAACGCCGTCGGATCTAGCGTGCGGAGATCGACGCCGTCGATGCGGATGGCTCCGCTCTGAGGATCGTAGAATCGCAACAGCAATTGAAAGACGGTGCTCTTGCCGGCGCCCGACGGACCGACGAGTGCGACGGTTGCGCCGGCAGGCGCATTCAGCGAGACGCCGTTGAGTGCGCGCATGCCGGGCCGGGCAGGGTAGCTGAATGCGACATTGGCGAATTCGATGTCGCCCCGCACGGGCTCTGGCAGCCGCACCGGATCAGAGGGCGCCGCAATTGGCGAGGAGGCGCCAAGGATTTCCATCAGCCTTTCCGTCGCGCCCGCCGCCCGCATGACGTCGGCGTAGGTTTCGGTCATGATGCCAACGCCGCTGACCGCAACAAAAGCGTACATGACGAATTGGGTCATCGCGCCCGGCGTGATGGCCCCGACCTGCACTTGCGTTGCGCCATACCAGAGAATGCCGATGAGCCCGCTTAGAACTACGGTGAAAATCAGCGCGGTCATGGCTGAGCGCGCCTCGATGCGGCGTAATGCCTTTTGGAACGTCGTTTCGATGGCCCCTGCAAAGCGCGCGCTTTCCTCGCGCTCGCGCGTGAAGGCCTGAACCGTCTCGATCGCGCCAATGCACTCGCCTGCGCGCGCTGACGCTTCCGCGAGGCTATCCTGGCTGGCGCGTGAGAGCTGCTGCACGCGGCGGCCGAAATAGATCACGGGAAGGATGATCGCTGGCCCAACGAGCAGAACGAGCATCGAGAGCTTCCAGCTTACGAAAAACATCAGGACGATTGCGCCGATTGTCGTCACTGTCGTGCGCAGGGCGATCGACATTGACGAGCCGACGACTGTCTCGATGAGCGTCGTGTCGGTCGTTAGGCGCGAAAGCACTTCGCCGGTGCGCACATTGATAAAGAACTCAGGGCTTAACGTGACGAGGCGGTCGAACACCGCACGCCGGATGTCCGCGATCACGCGCTCGCCGAGCCGACTGATGAAATAAAATCGCAGTGCGCTTGCCGCGCCAAGGAGCAGGGCGACCACGATTCCAGCGACGAAGTAGCCGGATAGATCGGTTCCGAGGCCAGCCGCCGCGCAGGTGTCGCGGCGACATCGCCCGTTACGGGGGCAGCAGCGAG
>CAZSBU010000018.1:2108-3687 GCA_964605055.1 uncultured Caulobacterales bacterium
GTGTCGCTCGCCGCCGCGCCGCTGAAGCCGCAATCGACAACGAGCCGGAAGGCGGCAGGCAGCACAAGGGTCAGCGCGGCTGCGGCGGTGAGGAAAAATAGGAACGCCGTCAGAATTCCCGGATAGCGCAGCACGAACGGAACGATCTGTCGCAGCGGCTTGATCGATCGGCCTTTAGTTCGTTTTTCCGCTTCCAGTTCGATCGACGCTGCAAAGGCCGAACCGCGATCGCGGTCGACTGCATCGGTTGGCGGCGTTGCGACGTGGCGGTTCATCAAAATCAACTTTCGGGATGCGAGAAACTCTTTGGCCGCCATGCATCGGACCGCAAACGGCGAAACGGTTGCGGAGGGGTTTGCACAATCAATGCGTCATTGCCAATGCGTCGTGGCGAACAGCGTCGTTTGACGCCCTGACAGGCTTTAGCGGGAACGGCCGGTCCCTGGCCCTTCCGCGCTGCGCGCCGGGACAAAAGGCAGCACGGTCTGGAAAGCGGCCGCCGCCGCTGCGCCGCCGGAGACGCAAAGGGCGAGCCCTGCCGGACCGAGGCCAGCGAACATCCTGAGCGCGTTGCCGAACGCCAAAAGCGCGACCAATCCAATAGCGGCGCGCCCATAAAAACGGATCAGGTCAGAGAAAGCGTCGCCGCCCGAAAACTGCGCCGCAAATCGCGGCCATGCGAGCCAGACATAGGCCCAGCACCCGAACCCGGCGGCCACGACCGCGGTAATCAGCGATGGGCCCCTGAAGAGGCCGGTCAGAAACGTGCGCGCCTCAATGAAACTGAAGGCGGCAAGCGAGGCGGCGAGAACGCCAAAAGCGATGGTCGCCGCCATCGTCGCCAGCGGCTTGGCGTCGCGCGCCTTGCCGAAGGCGCCGTCCTTTGAGGGGATGCCCCAATTTCGAGTCACGCGGCGGCTCCTGACTTCAGGGCTCGCGCTATATCGGCGAACACCGTCTCGAACATAGCTTCGGTCAAGCGACCGGTATTCGTGTTGTACCGTGAGCAATGATAACTGTCGAACACTTCAAATGCCGCGGCCGGTAAGCGATGTCGCGCGCCGTGCGCGAACGGATACCGGCGCTGAGTTTCGCCTAGTGCGGCGATTGTCGACTCATGGGCGATCCGCCCGAGACAAAGCACTGCGCGCAGGTTCGGCAGGCTTGCAATGCGCGCAGAAAGAAATGACCGGCAGGTGCGGATTTCCACAGGTGTCGGCTTGTTCGCCGGCGGCGCGCAGCGCACGGCGTTCGATATCATCGTTCCACAGAGCGTTAGCCCATCGTCCGGTCGCGCATCATAGATGCCTGTCGCAAGGCCGAATTTTATCAGCGTACCGTAAAGGAGGTCGCCGGCGTAATCGCCAGTAAAGGGCCGCCCTGTGCGATTGGCGCCGTTAAGGCCGGGCGCAAGCCCGACGATCAGAAAGCGCGCGTCATCTGCGCCGAACGAGGGCGCTGGTCCGTTAAACCAGTCTGGATGATCCGTCCGGTTTTGAAGTCGGTAAGCGACGAGCCGCGGGCACAAGTCGCAGTCATAGGCTGGCTCACTGGCTGCTGGCTTGCTGGCGTCGCGGGG
>CAZSBU010000018.1:3697-21876 GCA_964605055.1 uncultured Caulobacterales bacterium
CTAGTCGACATCTTCGAAGTCGTCGTCGAATTCGTCCTCGAAATCGTCTTCATAATCGGCGTCGTCGGTATCCGCAGCCGCGGTTTCCGCCGGGCGTGGGCGTCGCGCAGGGCCGCCGGTGCGGCCGATTTCGGATTCCAGTTCAGCCAGATCGATAAAGCGGTCCGCCTGCCGTCGCAGTTCGTCGGACGCCATCGGCGGGTTGGATCGGACCGTTGAGACGATCGTCACCCGCACGCCCATGGCTTGCAGCGCCTCGATCGCCCGTTTGAAGTCGCCATTGCCGGTAAAGACGATGGCGTGATCGAGTTTTGCGCCAATCGTCAGCAGATCGACGGTTAGCTCAATGTCGATCGATCCCTTGAAACGTTTGCGACCTTGGGCATCGACATATTCGCGGGACGCCTTCGTCACCATCGAGTAACCATTATAGTCGAGCCAGTCGACGAGCGGTCTGAGCGGCGAATAATCGAGCGATTTGTCCTCTTGCATGGCGGTGTAATAATAGGCGCGCACAAGCTTTGACGACGACCTCAATTTGGCCAGCAAGCTTTTGTAATCAATATCGAATCCAAGCGCTCTGGCAGTTTTGTACAAGTTTGCGCCGTCGATGAAAATCGCCGTTTTTTCATCGTTGCGCGCGTCGAGAAAAGTTTTCATAGCCCCTCATGTCATTCTAAAGCAGTAAGAGCGCCGCCGGCGGCGCGAAGTATCGCGATTTAATATCAGATCTCTAAGTACATGATTCTTATTGGGTTAGGCTCTAATCTTCCATTCTGCGGCGCGTCGCCGCAAGAAGTCGTTTCTTTCGCCGGTCGCATTTGTTCGTTGTTTGGCGCCAATCCGGCGATTTCGCCTCTCTACGCCTCGCCCGCGTGGCCCAATCCCGCCGACCCGCCTTTCGTTAACGCCGTGCTGAAACTCGATCACGGACCGCCGCCTCAGCGCCTCATGGAAGACCTGCACAGCGTCGAAACGGCCTTTGGCCGCGTGCGTAGCCAGCCCAACGCGCCCCGCACACTTGATCTCGACCTTCTGGACTATGGCGGGCAAATCAGTCGCGCGGGCGACACCCTCGTTCTGCCCCATCCCCGCCTTGGCGATCGAGACTTCGTCCTCGTGCCTATTGCGGATGTCGCGCCAGCCTGGCGTCATCCGGTATCCGGATTGAGCGCCGGCGAATTGCTCGCACGCCTGTCGATCCGGCAACCGCTGCAGGCGCTCCCGGGCGCGGCACGCGGCTAAAGCGCAATATTTAGTTTCCAAGCGTGAATTTAATCCGCCCCGGTTGAACAGAAGGCGCGCCGGGTCTATGTCCATCGATCCAAAAGGCGCGATCCATCGCGCGCTCATTACGCTTCAAGGAGACTAACGCATGGCCCGGGTCACCGTCGAGGATTGCGTCGAACAGGTACCGAACCGCTTCGATCTGGTGCTTCTGGCAGCTCATCGCGCGCGCATCCTGTCCTCCGGCGCGCCGCTTCAGGTTGATCGCGACAATGACAAGAACCCGGTCGTGGCGCTTCGGGAAATAGCCGATGAGGCGGTTTCTCCCTCAATTCTGGAGGAAGATCTCGTCAGTTCGCTGCAGAAACAGGTAGAAATCGACGATTCCGAAAACGCCAGCGGCTCGGAGAAAGCCGATGCGCCGGAATTTGACCGTAACAGCGAAGACGAATTCATGCGCGCCATCAAGGCGGCTGGCATGACCACGCCGCAGTCCTTGCCCAAGGGTTGATCGGCGCAACGCAGCAACGACGAGGAGGCGCGCAGCGCCCGCATGTCTCAAGAGCGGACCGATCCCAGCGCTTCGGCCAAGGAACTGGAAACGCCGCCGGACATTGCCGGCTCAACGGCTGCAGCGCCCCGGAAACACAGCGGCCCGGGCGCGCCGGTCGGTTTCATCAGACAGTACGAACTGATTGAGCGGGTTCGCGCCTATGACCCGAACGTCGACGAAGACCTGCTTAATCGCGCTTATGTCTTCTCGATGCGCGCTCATGGCGGGCAGACGCGCAAATCCGGCGATCCCTATTTCACGCATCCGTTGGCGGTAGCCGGCATCCTCACCGAACTGAAGGCCGACCCTGCTACGGTGGTGACGGCGCTGTTGCACGACGTCGTGGAAGATACCGACGCAACCATCGCAGACATCAGCCGAATGTTCGGCGAAGAAATTGCAAGCCTCGTCGATGGCGTCACCAAGCTCTCGAAAATCGAGACCAAGACCAGCGCGACGACGCAGGCGGAAAATTTCCGCAAGCTCGTCATGGCGATGGCCGACGACGTGCGCGTTTTGCTCGTCAAGCTAGCCGACCGCCTGCATAATATGCGCACGCTGCATCATTTCGATCGCGCAGATAAGCGGCGCCGCATTGCACTTGAAACTATGGAGATTTATGCGCCGCTCGCCGGCCGCATCGGCGTGCAGCGCATCCGCGAAGAGCTTGAAGATCTCGCTTTCCGCGAAATCAGTCCGCAGGCGTACGAGACAATATTCGCCCGGCTGGAACACCTCCAGCGGTCGATTGTCGGCTCGGTCGTGGAGATCGCACAGGTGCTGCGTCAAAAGCTGCGCGAGGCGGGAATTGCAGCCGACGTACACAGCCGCGAGAAGCGCGCCTATTCAATCTGGCGCAAGATGGCCGCGAAAAACGTATCCTTCGATGAATTGGCCGATATCTATGGGTTCCGCGTGCTCGTTGACACCGAGGAAGATTGTTACCGCGCGCTCGGCGTCGTGCATCGCACCTGGCGGATGATCACGGCCGAGTTTGACGACTACATCTCATCGCCAAAGCCAAACAATTACCGGTCGATCCACACTGCGGTGATCGGCCCGCCGAGCGCCGATGGGGGCCGGCAACGCATCGAGATCCAGATCCGCACCCGCGCCATGCATGAGACTGCCGAACGCGGGGTTGCTGCGCATTGGCGCTATAAAGATTCGCCCGGTGGCGGACGCAGCGTCGAGATATTGGCGCCAGGACATAACGATCCGTATGAAACCCCGCGCCGTCTCGTCGAGATGTTCCAGGCGGGCGAGGATCCGGACGAGGCGCTGAAATACGCCAAACTCGAACTGTTCCAGGATCAGGTTTTTTGCTTTACGCCCAAAGGCCGCGTCATTGCCCTGCCCAATGGCGCGACAGGCCTTGATTTTGCTTATGCGGTGCATACGGACATTGGCGATACCTGCATCGGCGTAAAAATTAACGGCGTGTCGCGTCCGCTTCGCACCCCGGTCAGAAATGGCGACGTCGTGCTTGTGCTGCGTTCGGAGGCGCCGTCGCCGCCCGTCGGATGGGAGACGATGGCGGTCACCGGGCGCGCGCGTTCTGCGCTCCGCCGACGCGTGAAAAAGATGCAGTATGCCGAACTCGTCGATCTCGGTCGCAGCATGGCTGAGAATGTCTTCAGCGGTGCGCGGCTTGAGCTGTCGCCGAAGGCGATACGCGCCGCGCTTGCGCGTCTCGGCGAGAACTCCGTTGACGACGTATTCGCCAAGGTCGGCCGCGGTGATCTGAATGTCGGCGATCTCGTCGAGGCGGTCTATCCTGGCGCCTCGCTGGAAAGCGAAGGCGAGATCAGAGCGGCTGGCATGGCCGCCTTCAAGCCGCGCCTTGCGATTGACGGCCTTACCCCGGGCGCGATCGTCACCCTCGGGCGGTGCTGCGCGCCGCTGCCGGGCGAACGGATCGTCGGAATCAGGGGAGAAGATGGCGCGATAAAGGTGCACCGCATCGATTGCGAGCAGCTCGCGCGCGAGGATCCGCCCCAGCCCTTGTGGCTAGATCTCAAATGGCGAGAGCGGGCAGGCGGCGTTGACGCCTACGCCCAGGTCATCGTCACTGTACGCAATGAAGTTGGCGTTCTCAGCGAGGTAGCCGGCATCATCGCGCGCTACGACGTTTCAATCGCGAACATCCGCTTACAGAATAAATCGCCAGATTTCGTCGACCTTTACATAGACATACTCGTCAAGGACGCCCGTCACCTGTCGCAACTCCTTGCGGGCCTGCGCGCCTCGGCGAATGTCCTTTCGGCTGAACGAAACGAAGGAATGGGCCAGAATGCCGACTAGCGCGCCGCAGGATCAGATGACGCCTGAAGACGTTTTCGCCGAATTCGAGGCCGTTGGCGCGCTTCAGCGCGGCCATTTCATCCTGTCGTCCGGATTGCACGCTGATACGTACCTGAACAAGTCGATTGTATCGATGTATCCGGATCGCACGGCGCGGCTGTGCGCCGCTCTTGCGTCGCGCATCAGGTCGCGCGTCGCAGCGTCGCCGGATTTTATCGTGTCGCCCGCCATGGGCGCGATCATCTTTGGTTACGAAACGGCCCGTCACCTCGGTGCGCCGTTCATGTTTGTCGAGCGGGTGGATGGAGAATTCAAATTGAGGCGCGGGTTTTCTCTTCCGGCGGGCGCGTCGGTGGTTGTTGTCGAAGATATCGTCTCGACCGGACTCTCGGCCCGCGAATGCGTGTCGGCCGTTCGCGCGGCCGGCGGCAGGGTTGATGCGCTTGCCTGTCTGATTGATCGCTCGGCGGGCGCGGCCGATGTCGGCGCCCCGATGATCGCGCTTGCGGAAATGAAGGTTGAGGCCTGGCCAGCCGACCGTCTGCCGCCGCATCTGATGGCGACGCCAGCCGTCAAGCCTGGCAGTCGCGGCGTCAGTCAGTAATGGCCGCGCTCTCGCCGATCCGACTGGGCGTCAATATCGATCATGTCGCAACGCTGCGGAACGCTCGCGGCGGGCCCCATCCAGACCCTGTCCGCGCGGCGGAACTCGCGATGAGCGCCGGCGCCAATAATATCACGGCGCATCTGCGGGAAGATCGTCGCCATATTCTCGACGGCGACCTCCGTCGCCTGCGTGAAGAGCTGCCCCTGCCGCTTAACTTCGAGATGGCCGCGACCGCAGAGATGCGCGGCATCGCCTTGAGCATCCGGCCGCACGCCTGCTGTCTCGTGCCGGAGCGGCGTGAGGAACGCACGACCGAAGGCGGACTCGACGCTGCTGGCCAGCGCGAGGCGCTCACGCCCTTCGTTGAGGCGTTGCGCGAGGCCGGGATCAGGGTTTCTCTATTTGTCGATCCCGACCGGCGACAAATCGAGGCGGCGCACGCTTGCGGCGCTGCGGTCGTTGAACTGCACACAGGCGCATATTATGCGGCTTGCGCGGCGACGGCGCCGGACCAAATCGCGCACGAACTCGGACTCATTCGCGCCGCAGCGGCCGCGGCGGACGAGATCGGCCTCGAAGTGCATGCCGGGCACGGGCTTACATTCTTCAATGTGCAGCCCGTCGCCGCCGTGCCCCAGATAGTCGAACTCAATATCGGACATTTCCTCATTGGCGAGGCGGTGTTCATGGGCCTGCGCGAAGCAGTCAAAGAGATGAAGCGCCTGATGCAGGACGCGCGCAGCGGCGGCCATTACTGAGGCGCCATGATCATCGGCATTGGCAACGACCTCATCGACATTCGCCGCATTGAAAAAACCCTCGCCCGACACGGCGAACGCTTCACGCAGCGCATCTTTACGGACATCGAGCGCGCCAAGTCAGACCGCCGACACTTGCGCGCGGCCTCCTACGCCAAGCGCTTCGCCGCCAAGGAGGCGTGCGCCAAGGCACTGGGCACGGGCCTCTCGCGCGGCGTCTTCTGGCGCGACATGGGCGTTGTAAACCTGCCGAGCGGCCAGCCGACCATGGTGCTAACGGGCGGGGCGGCTGACCGGCTCGCCGCGCTAACGCCGCCCGGCGCCACGCCCTTTATCCACCTGACCATCACCGACGAATTCCCCATCGCGCAGGCGATTGTGGTAATCGACGCGAGAGGGTATTCGGAAACCGGGCAACGTCAGGAAGCGCCCACACGGGCGGCGAGGGAATAGATCGTCATGAGTTTGTTCGGTTCTGGAAAAGGCTCGGTTGGCGATCCCATCCGGGCGCAGCCGGTCAAGATGTCGGCGGCGGAAGAGGCGGTTGATTTGGCGAAGACCGTCATCTACGCCGTTGGAATCGCTCTGGTTTTGCGCATTATCTTTTTCCAGCCGTTTAATATTCCGTCGGGATCGATGGAGCCGAACCTGCTCGTCGGCGACTTCCTGTTCGTGTCGAAACCAACCTACGGCTATTCGCGCGCTTCGCTGGTCTGGCCGCTGACGCGCGCACCGCTGGACGGGCGCGTGCTGGGCCGCGCGCCGGAGCGCGGCGAAGTGGTGGTGTTCAAGAACCGGCTCGACGGCAACAGGGATTATATAAAACGCATCATCGGCCTGCCGGGCGACGAGATCCGCGTCATTGGGGGCAGGCTGCATATCAACGGCGCGGCGGTGCAAAAGGAGCGTATCGGCTCCGTGACGCGGTCTTGCGCCTACCGCAACGACGTCGAGGTGCCGGTCTACCGTGAAACGCTCGACAACGGCGTCAGCTATGTCGTCGAAGAATGTCTGGGCGATACGGGCCCCTTTGACAATGTCGGCCCCTATCTCGTGCCCGAAGGCCACTATTTCATGATGGGCGACAATCGCGACGAAAGTCAGGACAGCCGGGCGTCTTCCGCCGTCGGCTACATTCCGCTTGAAGACTTTGTCGGCAAGGCCGAGCGGCTTTTCTTCTCCGTAGACGGGGAGCAGTCCCGCTTGTGGGAAATCTGGAAGTGGCCGTTCGCGATCCGCTACGGGCGGATTCTCGACCCGGTCGAATGAGCGCCGGCCGTCTCGACGAGCTTGAGTCGCGCATTGGCCATAAATTCGCTGACCGGAAGCTACTCACGCGCGCGCTGACCCATTCGAGCCTGGCCGCGTCGTCGAAGCTTGGCGACCTTGAGCGCCTCGAGTTCCTCGGCGACCGCGTTCTCGGCCTGATGGCGGCCGAAGCTCTCTGGCGGAAATTCCCCAAGATGCCGGAGGGCGAACTTGCGCCGCGCCTCAACGCGCTCGTGCGTAAGGAAACCTGCGCGAAAGCCGCGCTGGCGCTCGGCCTTGATCAGGTCGTGCGAATGTCAAAGCAAGAAGACGAAGCGGGCGGCCGGCGCAAGAAAGCGATCCTTGGCGACGTGTGCGAGGCTTTCCTCGGCGCATTGTTCATCGATGGCGGCTTGCCCGCTGCGCGCCGAGCCTTCGATCTTTATTGGACGCCTAATTTTGATACGTTGATGCGCCGTCACCGGGACGCCAAAACGACCCTACAGGAATGGGCGCAGGAACGCGGGCTCGGCGCGCCGAAATATGCTGTTGTCACGGAAATAGGCCCCGCCCACGCGCCGGCCTTCTCTATCGACGTGCAGGTGCCGGGTTTCATGCCGGCGCGGGGCGACGGTCAGTCGAAGCGCGCCGGACAGATGGCGGCGGCGGCGGCCTTCCTCGTGCGCGAGGGAATCTGGAGCGAGGTAGAGGCATGACGTCCGCCGATGATTCTACTGCCAATGCGCCAACGCGAGGACCGCAGCGGTGCGCGTTTGTCGCCGTCATTGGCGCGCCCAATGCGGGCAAATCATCGCTCGTCAATGCGCTTGTCGGGGCGAAAGTGTCGATCGTCACCCACAAGGTTCAGACGACGCGCACGCGCATTCGCGGCGTCGCCATCGTTGGCGACGCGCAACTCGTGTTTATCGATACGCCGGGCATTTTCTCGCCCCGACGCCGGCTTGATCGCGCGATGGTCGCCGCTGCATGGGAAGGGCTGAAAGGCGCGGACTCGGTGCTGCTTGTCGTCGATGCGCCTGCGTATATCGCCGGTGAAAACGGTCCGGCAGCGGCGCGGCGGTCGCGGGCCGACACGGACGCTATTGTCGCGGTTCTGAAGGAGCAGGGCGCGGCCGCAAGCCTTGTTCTCAACAAGATCGACAAAACGCCGCGCACAAGTCTCCTGGCGCTGGTCCGTCATTTCAATGCGGCCGCGCCGTTTGCGGAAACCTTCTTCCTTTCGGCGGAGCGCGGCGACGGTCTAGCCGAACTGCGAGATCTGTTGGCGGCCCGGGCGCCTGTCGGTGCGTGGATGTACCCGGAAGATCAGCTATCGGATATCTCAGACCGGCTGATGGCGGCGGAAGTCACGCGTGAGAAGATCTATTTGCGTCTGCATGAAGAACTTCCCTACGAGACAACGGTCGAAACCGAAACGTGGACGCGAAATCAGAAGGGCGAGCTAAAGGTCGAACAGACAATTTATGTCGCGCGAGATGGCCAGAAAGGCATCGTCCTTGGCGAACGCGGCCAGACATTGAAGGCCATTGGCGCAGCGGCGCGGGCGGAGCTAGCTGCGCTGCTCGGTGAAACGGTGCACCTTTTCCTGCATGTGAAAGTCCGCGAAGGGTGGGCGGAAGAGGCGGCGCGCTATCGCGGAATGGGCCTCGACATCGTTGATTGAAAGTCTTGGGACGCAAGCGCCTGTCAGTTTTTGGGTTTGCTCGACCTGCCGGACACCTGCCCAAGCCAGCGGTCGGTGTCCGCCCGCCATTTGCGCCGATCCTGTTTGGCCCGGCGTCGCAGGAGGGCGTATACGGTCACCAACAACACTTCGCCTGCAAACATGACGTTGCTGATCAGCTGAAACCACCAGCCAGACATGCCAAAGGCATCCGGGATGAGCTGTCGCGCGACGAGTTGGACCGTGTAGTGACCCGAAGTCGCCAGATAGCTGCACATCAGCAGGAAATGGAGTTGGCGATGCTGAGTGGAGGGCTCGGCCCAACGGCGGTAAAAATAAACGAGAGCAACGCCGTCGATGATGGGGTATTTCCACACGGCGCCCACCGGCCCCGCAAGCCAGACGATGTTAGAGCCGATCCAGACGAGGGCGATGGCGTGGGCCGCGCCGACAACGTTCTTTGAACCAGACCAATAAGCCGCCGCGACCATGGCCAGCACGGCCGCGGCGTAATAGCCAACGACTATCCAAGACCCAATAGAGATTTCGCGCCCTCCAGCACAGGCTCTTTCGGCGTGCCCCGAGCTTGCAGCAATTCTGCGCCCACAGCCTGCGCCTTAGCCTCAATGGCATCATGCGCGGCTTGCATAGTGGCGACAAGGTTCAGATAAGCCGCTTTCATCGACTCAGCGTGCGCGGCGACCGACTCGCCGAGAATCTCCTCGGCTTGTGCGCCGGAAGTCGTCGTCAGAGCCGCAATGCCGGCCCCAAGGGTAAGGGCCTGCTTTTCGACTTTCAGCAGCGCTACCTGCTGCTTCTTCAAGGATTTGGTCATACGCAACTGCTCCCGTTACAAACGCCCGCCCGTGCTGGCGTCGGCAAAAGGTGCAGAACTGCCGTAAAGACTTCGCTAAGTTGTGACTTGCCTTGCGATTAACAACTCGGTTACTCTGTTACTTGTGCATTGATTTTTCGGGGGAAAAATTGGCTGAAGACGAGCTTGATCCGTTGAATAAAAATAAAGAGCGCCGTCCAGAGCGCCTTTACCACCGAGCTTTTTCGCTATTTTCCAGATCCCCGAAGGGAAACGTTATCCCGATATCTGTAGCGCGAGATGCGAATGCAGCGCTAAATGAGCGCCTGATCACGCAGCCGCTTCGCCCGGGAGCGGGGACGCTGACATCGCCCGAATCATCGTCGTCGCGGCATGGGTCGTCTGTCGAAGCGATTCCAGGTCTTGCTCCGTCAGCACAACGCCGCGGGCTTGAAGGATTGCTACGACAGTTATTTGAAGAGATTGAAACAGACGATTGACGTCTGGCGGCGCCTCGTCGCTGCGCCTGTCACGCTCGACAAAATCAATGATGTTGCGAACGGCGATCGCGAGTTCATCCTCTGGCAGGCCCAAAGCGAGACTAAGTCCAGCCAGCCGGGCTACAACGGCGGTCAACGCAAAACGAATCGTCGACGGGCAGAGCCTGAACGGTTTAGCGAGTCGAACGGATGGCTCGCTTAGAAGCGCATTGTAGTCTACGCGCCTCGCTATGACGACGTCAGACGGCACGCCCAAAGCCTCTGAAACGGATTCAATCCATTCGCTGGGCAGCGCCTCCTCGCTTGCTTCGAGGCGAAGCACCTGTTCGGGATAGGTGCCCATGCGCGCGGCGAGTTCCTGTGGCGTCAATAAAAACGCCAGTCGCAATTCCTTGATGTTATTCCCGCCTGGCGTCATCTGCTAATCGCTTCCCCCGAGGCGCAGTGTCCGGGGTTTGTTCGGCGCAATCAAGAGCGCATTCTCGCGCCCAAGCGCCGCGCCGCAAATCATAGGTCGTTCGCGACATGGAATTTACTGACGAAGGCGTTGTTTTGTCTGCGCGCGCGTATGGCGAGACCCATGCGGTCGCCGACATCTTCACGGCGCGTCACGGACGCTGGGCGGGTCTTGTCTATGGCGGGCAGGGGCGGCGGATGCAGCCGATCCTGCAGGCTGGCAACGAAGTCCGGACGGAGTGGAAGGGGCGCCTTGATGAAAGTCTTGGCCATTTTTCGCTTGAACTGAACCATTCCCGGGCGGGCGCGCTCCTGCACGACCGGATGGCGCTCGCCGCATTGTCGGCCGCCTGCGCGGTCGCCGGCGCTTGCCTGCCTGAGCGGGAAGCGCACGCGCCGGCTTATCGCGCGATGGCGGTGCTGCTCAGCGCGCTCGAAGATGTTGATCTTTGGCCGCCGATTTTCGCGCGATGGGAATTGGGCCTTCTGGCAGAGCTCGGGTTTGGCTTGTCGCTCGATCGGTGCGCAGCGACCGGCACAACCGAGAATCTCGTTTACGTGTCCCCGAGGTCGGGGCGCGCCGTCTCGGCTGAGGCGGGCGAGCCGTACAAGGACAAATTATTACCCCTCCCTCGCTTTCTGCGTGACGGCGCTGCCGGCGCGACGCTCGCCGAGGCGGTTGGCGCACTGCAGCTGTCCGGATTTTTCATCGAAGCGCGAATCCTTCATCCCGCGAACAAGGAACTGCCCGAAGCGCGTCGAAGGCTGAGCGAATTACTGGCGTCTCGCGTAGGAAACGATCTGGATAATTATCCGTAAGAGGAGTTATACCGATTGGCGAGCCGTTCCGGCTGAATTTGCATTGATCGCCTCAGGCTGTTATGTCGCTTTGTATCGGACATACTTGAACTGATCGCGCTGGGCGTTGCCCGCTGTATCCGCATGTCCGCACTGTCTCCTCTTTGCAGGAGATCGAGCGAAGGATTTTTTTTCGCATTATGCAGATCTGCCGCTGTTTGCGTTGTGGAAGACGCGTTGCATGCAGGCAATGACGTAGAGGGGCTTTGGAAAATGGAAGAAATCGCCAGATCAGATAGTCGGACGTTCGAAATCTCGGTTTCTGATGACGCAACAGACGCTGTCGGCGCGGAGGGAAACATCTTTGCGAGCGCCAACGACGCCAAGGCGAATTTTGAGTCGATCTACAACGCGCCTGATCCGCGAGCCTATTATCAGGCGCTGGGGAAGCTCGATTATCAGATTCCCACCGAGGCCCGTCCCATCTTTGACCGCGTGATCGGGCTAGTTGGCGCCGCCAACCCAACGATAGTCGATGTCGGTTGTTCCTACGGAGTAAACGCGGCGATGCTCCGCCATGACATGATTTTTGACGATCTGGTTAAGCGGTATACAGAAGAAAATATAGCATCGAAATCGGTCGCTGAAACGATTATCGCGGACGCGCGGGATTTTGCGACCCTGCCGCGTCGCTCGGATGCTGCCTTTGTCGGCGTCGACGTTGCTGAAGAAGCTATCGGCTATGCGCGCGCCGTTGGTCTTATTGACGAGGCGATCGTCGCTAACCTTGAAACCGATCCGCTCCCGGTAAGCGATGCGCGGGCGGTAGCTGGCGCAGATCTAATCATCACGACCGGCGCTATCGGATACGTCACCGAGCGGACGTTCTGCGCCTTGCTCGACGCGATGAAAACGCCGGCCTGGATCGCAGCATTCACTCTGCGGCAGTTTCCTTTCGAGCCGATTGCTCGCGCCATCGAGTCGTTCGGTCTGGTGACTGAAAAGCTTGAGGACGCAGTGTTTCCCCAGCGCGCCTTCGCAGACGAGGACGAAGCGCGCGGCGCGGTCGAGGCGGTCCGTGCGGCTGGGCGCGACCCGTCCGGGCTGGAGACCGAGGGCCGGTATTACGCCGAGTTTTTCCTCGCGCGTCCTGCTGCGGGCCGCCATGCGCCAATCAGCGAGCTTGGCCTTATCGGCGCTTGAAACCGGCGGCGAACCCCTTAAGCCGTACCGTTCGGCAACCGGCGTGCGCGCCGGTTTTTCCCCCGGGTGTTCCTGAATGTCCAAGTCCTCGTCGATGAAGCCGCCCCCGCCGGGCAAGCCGGAAGAGATTTTCCTTGAGTCGCTGGAAGATGCGCTGTCGCGCCGTTACCTCGCCTACGCGCTTTCGACAATAACGGCGCGGGCGCTGCCGGATGTGCGCGATGGGTTGAAGCCCGTCCACAGGCGCATCCTCTACGCCATGCGCCAGATGAAACTTAACCCGGCGGGCGGGTTCAAGAAGTCGGCGAAGGTTGTCGGCGAGGTTATGGGCAATTATCACCCCCATGGCGACCAGGCGATCTACGATGCGATGGTGCGACTGGTGCAGGATTTTTCCGTGCGCGTCCCACTCGTCGACGGGCAGGGGAATTTCGGCAACATTGACGGCGATAACGCCGCCGCCATGCGCTATACCGAGAGCCGCCTGACGGCTGCGGCTGCGCTGTTGCTGGATGGCATTGAAGCGGACGCTGTTGATTTCCGCGATACCTATGACGGCGAAGGGCTGGAACCCGTCGTTCTGCCTGCTGCGTTCCCCAATCTGCTCGCGAATGGCGCGTCGGGCATCGCGGTCGGCATGGCGACGTCCATCCCGCCCCACAATCCCGCCGAACTGATCGACGCCTGCCTTCATCTCATCAAGACGCCCAATGCGCGCACTGAGACGCTGATGAACTATGTGCGCGGGCCGGATTTCCCGACCGGCGGGGTCTGCGTGGAAAGCGCAGCATCAATGCTGGAAGCCTATGCAACCGGGCGGGGCGGGTTTCGTTTGCGCGCGCGCTGGGCGACGGAAGATCTCGGGCGCGGCCGCTATCAGATCGTCGTCACTGAAATTCCCTACCAGGTGCAGAAATCGCGCCTGATCGAGCGCATCGCTGAGCTAATGCAGCATAAGAAGCTGCCCGCGCTCGCAGACATTCGTGATGAAAGCGCCGAGGACATTCGCCTTGTGCTGGAGCCGCGCACGGGCGCCATCGATCCGGCGGCGCTCATGGAAAGCCTGTTCCGCGCGTGCGATCTGGAGACCCGCTTTCCGCTCAATCTCAATGTGCTCGACGCGACAGGCGCGCCGCGCGTGATGGGCCTGCGCGAGGCTTTGCTCTCCTATTTGGAGCACCGCAAGGAATGCCTTGTCCGTCGCTCGCGCAATCGCCTCGCTGAGATCGAGCGCCGGCTCGAAATTCTCGACGGGCTGCTCATTGCGTATCTCAACCTTGATGAGGTCATACGGATTATTCGGTATGAGGATGAGCCAAAGCCTGCGCTGATGGCTGCATTCAGTCTCACCGACGTTCAGGCCGAAGCCATCCTCAACATGCGGTTGCGATCTCTGCGCAAGCTCGAGGAGATGGAGATCCGCACCGAGCACAAGGCGCTGAAGGCGGAACTCGCGGCGCTGAAAGCGCTGTTGAAATCGGATGCGGAACAATGGCGTACAGTTTCTGATGAACTGCGCGAGGTCCGAAAGGCGTTCGACCCCAAATCGCCGCTCGGTCGCCGCCGGACGAGCGTTGAGGATGCGCCAGCCGCGTCAGTCGCCGATATCGAATCGCTGATCGAGAAAGAACCGGTCACGGTGGTGCTCTCCGCCAAGGGCTGGATCCGCACCATGAAGGGCCATGTCGAGAACGCCGCCGACATCAAGTACAAGGAAGGGGACGAGGGCCAGCACGTCATTCATGCAATGACGAACGACAAGTTGATGCTCTTTGCGACCGACGGCAGATTTTACACCCTCGACGTCAAAGACCTGCCCGGCGGTCGCGGTCACGGCGAACCAATTCGCCTGATCGTCGATATTGGAAACGATCAGGCGGTATCCGCCGCCTTCTTGCACGATCCCGAGCGACGGCTGCTCGTCGCGTCCACGACTGGGCACGGTTTCATTGTCAAGGAAACGGAATGTCTGGGCGCGACGCGCAAAGGCAAGCAGGTGTTGAACGTATCAGGCGGGGTTGAGGCGCGCGTCTGCCGGCCGGCGGTTGGCGACCGGGTTGCGAGCGTTGGCGAGAACAAGAAGCTTATTGTCTTCCCGCTCGACGAACTGCCAGAGATGACGCGCGGCAAGGGCGTGCAGTTGCAAAAGTTTGCCGATGGCGGCCTGTCGGACGCAAAAACATTCGCAGCGCGCGATGGTCTGACCTGGATCGATCGCTCTGGTCGCATTCAGTCCATTGATGAATGGAAAAGCTTCGTGGGCAAACGCGCGCAAGCTGGCAAAATTGCGCCAAAGGGCTTCCCCTCTTCGAAAAATTTCGGCCCCGCGTTTTGATGATTCCGATCGCCCATGTTCGGGCGCGGAGGAGAACTGGAAAACAGAGGGGAAAATAACCGTGCAAAGAACATTAGAACAATTGAACTAAAACTTTAGCATATCCGGGCCACTTTTGCGCGCATCGCTACAGGGTTGCGATTAAGAGTTGTCGCCCTCGTGTAACTTACGCGCGCAATAAGGCTCGGCTGGCAGTCTTCGCGTGTATTGTGCGAAGTTTTTATAATAGCCTGTATACGGATGTTGACGCGCCAGGTGATTAGTGAGACCGTTCGAACGGGAGCAGAGAACGTGCCTTGTACGCTGGCGGTAGGAGAGACCCGCGCAGCGATAATCAGAAAAATGAGGTCTGGAACAGGAAGGGTCCGCGCAGAAAGCGCGCTTTTCTTGTTGTGTCTTGATCCTTATTGCTCAGGCCACGGAGCGCATGGACGCGCTTCGTGGCCGAACTGATTTGTGAAGATACTTAGTCATTAAGTCTAGATTGATTCGATCGTTCATCCAGGAAGCCTTAGCGTCGCTTGCAAGCCTCCCCGCCGCGACCGGCTGAGAATGACGTCTCCGCCATGGCCGCGCGCGACGTCCCGCACGACTGTAAGGCCGAGGCCTGCGCCGCCGACCGAAAGACTGCGCGCTTCGTCGAGTCTGACGAACGGTTTGAACACTTCCGCATATTGCTCCGGCGCAACGCCCGGACCGTCATCCTCGACGATAATCTCGACGAACCCGGGAACCTTGGCGGCGCTGACCCACACGCGATTTGCGTATTTCAAGCCGTTGCCAATGAGGTTCATGAGCGCGCGTTTGAGCGCGTCGCGCCGGGCTTCGAGCATAACGCCGCGCGAATCGGCGTGCGTAATACGATCCGCGTCCGGACCGGCGCCGGCGACCGCCTCAGCGAGCATTTCGCCAACATCAATAGTTTCCGGCACGCCGGTTGATGCGATGTCCCTGGCGAATTCGACATAGGCTTCGATCATCCGCTCCATCTCGGCGACATCCTCTCGCAGCGCGAGCGTATCGGCGCCGTCCGCCTGCATGGCGAGCGTGAGTTTCATGCGCGTCAACGGCGTGCGCAGGTCGTGGCTGACGCCCGCCAGCATAGTCGTACGCTGATCAATATGCCGTTTGATACGCTCGCGCATGGCGATGAACGCACGCCCGGCGCGTCGCACTTCCGTTGCCCCGGTCGGCCTGAAGTCAGGCTTGTCGCGTCCTCGCCCGAATGCTTCAGCCGCTTCGGCGAGGCGCAGGATGGAGCGCACCTGGTTGCGCATGAAAACGATTGCAATCCAGCCAAGTAGAAGCGTTGCGCCAATCAGCCAGAAAACGAATACCGGCCCGGTCGTGGCGAATACCCGGTCGCGCAGGGGCAGCAGAACAAGCGCGCCATCCGCCATCTGTACACGGACTTCGATATAACCTGGCCAGCTCTGGGTATTGAACCAATAATCATGATCAAGCCGCTCGCCCAGCTGGCGGTCGAGCGTACGGTTGTAGAGATTGAAAGGTGAAAGCTTGTCCTCGCCGGGAATGACGCCGCCGGGCTCAAAGCGCATCGCAAGATCGAGGTCCCGGAGCGCGTCGGCTTCTATCTGCGCGCGCGTTGCGGCGTTTGCCTCGGCGTATCGGCCCGTAATATAGGCGATTTGTCCTGCCGCGTTGGCGGAAAGATTCGCTGTCACGTAGTCCCAGTGACGTTCAAAAAATATGAATGTGACAACCGACTGCATAAGGAAGATCGGCAGAATGACGATCAGCACGACGCGGGCGTAGAGGCTCTTGGGAAAAATCCGGCGCAACATATGGCGGGCTAGTCCGGAATGAGCGCGTAGCCAATGCCGCGCACGGTTTGCAGATAAACAGGCGTGCGCGGGTCTGCCTCAATCTTTCGTCTGAGGCGCGTCACCTGCACGTCAACCGACCGCTCCATTCCGGTTGAAGTAATTTTCGCCAGCGCCTGACGCGCTATCGCTTCGCCGGGCTTTGCCGCGAGCGCCCGCAGAAGCGCAAGCTCGGCGGCGGTCAGTTTGACGGATGCGCCTTCACGCTTCAACTCGCCGCGTCCGGGAGAGAATTCGCCCCCGCCGAAAGCGAGCTTTCGTTCGTCGCGGGGGCGGGGACCGCTTCGCCTCAATAGCGCTGATACGCGAAGGAGGAGTTCGCGCGGTTCGAACGGCTTCGACAGGTAATCGTCCGCGCCCCGCTCAAGTCCGGCGATCCGGTCTTCCGGCAGGCCGCGGGCGGTCAACAGAAGGATTGGCACGTCAGAAACGGCGCGGACGCCCTCGGTCAGGTCGAAACCTGACAAGCCGGGCATCATCACATCGATGATGAGGAGATCGAAATCGACGCCCCTCATCAGGACGCTCGCATCGGCCCCGTTGCCGGCGGTCGACACGCGGTAGCCCTGCCCCGCAAGGTATCGCATCAGGAGGTCTCGCAGGCGGTCGTCATCGTCGACCACAAGAATGTGCGCGGCGCGGGCGCTGATCTCCTCGGTTGTCTGATAATCCGACATGACCATCGCCTGTACAGTCGACTGCTTGCGGGGCCAAATGGCTGCGATCAATAAGGTCGATCGGACGGCGCCCGCAGCGCACGCGTTGCCGTATGAACATATACGGTCCCGGTCCAGATGGTAAGCAACGTCGCGGCCCAGAACAGCCCGACTGCGAGGGGCTTTGCCGCCGGTAGCGGGCCGCCTGGCGCGCTGGCGGCAATAAGGAGGGCGATTGCGGTCAGCTGGACGCCGGTCTTCCATTTCGCGAGCGCCGAGACGGGGAGCGTTTCAGCGCGCGCGGCGAGCGTTTCCCTCAAGCCGCCAACAAGGATTTCCCGCAGCAGGATCGCCAGTGCCCCGGCGGCCATAGCGCCCTCAATGACGCCATTGCGCGTCAACAGCAGGAGGGCCGCAGCCACCAGCAATTTGTCAGCAATCGGATCGAGCGCAGCGCCAAGCGCCGAAGTCTCGTTGCGCGCGCGCGCCACCCAGCCGTCGAGCAAGTCTGTCGCGCTGGCGAGCAAGAAAACCGCCAGAGCCGCCGACATCGCCCACGACGAATCGATGAAGAAACACGCCGCGAACGGAATGATCAAAGCGATCCTGAAGACTGTCAGCAGGTTAGCCATCGCGTCGGTTCTGCGCGTATTTTCGTTGGCCGTCCATGCGCTGGCGCCTCAACCGCCATGAAAATAGTCGTAGATGCGCTGGGCGAGCGCCGCCGATACGCCCTCCGCCGCCATCAGGTCCTCTGCGCGCGCCCGAGCGATCGCCCGGGCTGAGCCGAAATGGTTGAGGAGCGCGCGTTTGCGCGCCGCGCCGATGCCCGGAATGTCGTCGAGGGGATTGACGCCTATCGCTTTCTTTCGTTTCGCGCGGTGGGCGCCGATTGCAAAGCGGTGGGCCTCGTCCCGCAGGCGCTGGATGGTGAAAAGGGCGGGATCGCGCGGCGGCAACAGGAAGGGGCCGCGGTCCGGCAGAAAAATCTGTTCCCCCGTCGCGCTCGCCGTTCGGTCGGCGGTGCGCTCGCCGCTTTCGTTCTCGCGGCGGCCTTTGGCGACGGCGGCGACCGTCACGCCTTCAGAGGACGGATCAAAGCCGATCTCGGCCATGGCCTCGAGCGCCGCCGACAATTGCCCTTTGCCGCCATCGAGCAGAATGAGATCGGGCCGCGGCGCGTCTGCGTCTT
>CAZSBU010000019.1:0-21452 GCA_964605055.1 uncultured Caulobacterales bacterium
TGCGCAAACGCAGCGGCGGCAGATCCGCCAATGAAGGCGCGATCCCACCATTTGCGCCATCGTTCTGTGCGCCACCTATATTCGAAAGCAACGCCGCGAAAGATCAGCGCGAGAAGCATCAGCGTAATCGGCATATAGAGAGCCGGCATCAATATGGCGTAAGCCAGAGGAAAAGCGGCAAAAAGTCCGCCGCCGCCCAGAATGAGCCAGGTTTCATTTCCGTCCCACACGGGGGCGACGCTGTTCATCAGGACGTCTCTGTCGCGCCGTTCAGGATAAAGCGCGAACAGCATGCCAATGCCAAGATCGAAGCCGTCGAGCACAACGTAGATGTAAACGGCGATAGCGAGCAGTAACGCCCATGCTACGGCCAGATCGAATGACATGACGGCTGCTCCTACTCTGCCGGGCTTGGAATGATATCTGGTCTGATCTGAACGGCGGGTGTCGTACCAGCGGTCCGCGTTGGCCCCTCGTCGCGCATCGGCTCCTCGCCGCTGTCATTGGGCGCAGCGCCCATCAGGCGGACGATATAAAAAGCGCCTGCCCCGAATACTATGAAGTAAACAATGACGAAGATCGCCAGTGACGTTGCAACGGCCGGCGCGTCGATCGGAGCCACAGACTCAGACGTACGCAGCAATCCGTGCACGGTAAAAGGCTGACGCCCGACCTCTGTTGTGATCCAGCCGGCAATCACCGCGACAAGACCTGATGGCGAGGCGACAAGCGCCGCCCTATGCAGCCATTTATTGCTGTAAAGCGTGCCGCGCCAGCGCGCCCACAGGCTCCACAAACCCACGGCGAGCATTGCAAATCCGATGGCGACCATGATGCGGAAAGACCAGAAAACGAGCGCAACAGGCGGATGATCTTCGGGCGGAATGGTGTCTAGTCCGGCGAGCGGGGCGTTCGCGTCATGTTTCAGAATTAGCGATGACAGTTTCGGAATTTTTAAAGCGTAACGAACTTCGCCGGCGCTCTCGTCGGGGATGCCAAGCAGGATGAGCGGCGCCCCGTCAGGGTAGCTACGGAAGTGCCCTTCCATCGCCATTACTTTGGCGGGCTGGTGCTCAAGGGTATTCAGCCCATGCAAGTCCCCTAGGAAAATCTGAATCGGCGCGACAATCGCCGCCATCCACATCGCCATCGAAAACATGACGCGCACGCCCTCGCGGTCTCCGCGACCACTCAGGAGATGCCACGCGCCGACGCCGCCGACGATGAAGGCCGTCGTCAGATAGGCGGCGGTTAGCGTGTGCGCGAGGCGATAGGGAAAGCTTGGATTAAAGATGATCTCCATCCAGCTCGCGGGAACGAACTGCCCGACCTCGTTAATGGAAAAGCCGGCGGGCGTGTGCATCCAGCTGTTCACGGCGATGATCCATGTCGCGGAAACGGCTGTGCCGATTGCGACCATTGCGGTCGCCAGCATGTGCAGACGGTCGCCGACGCGCGACCGACCGAAAAGCATGATGCCCAGGAATCCGGCCTCGAGGAAGAAAGCCGTCATCACCTCGTAAGCCATCAGCGGACCAATTACCGGCCCGGCCTTGTCAGAAAACACCGACCAATTGGTGCCAAACTGGTAAGCCATCGTAATGCCGGAAACGACGCCCATGGCGAAAGCGATCGCGAAGATCTTCACCCAGTAATTGAACAGCCGCAGGTAGACTTCCTTGCGCGTGCGCAGCCAGAGACCGTTCAGCACGGCGAGATAGCTCGCCAATCCGATCGAGAATGAGGGGAAAATGAAATGGAAGCTAACTGTAAACGCGAACTGCACGCGCGCCAGCAAAACTGCGTCGAGCCCGTCAAGCACGAAAGCCTCCTTTTCCTGCCAGCGTCACCTTTGCGTCGTGACTGCGGCTTTAACCGCTGATCGGAAGTTCGCGCGCGGTGCGCCTCTCCGTGACGCCAAACGCGGTCCGAAAACCGTCAAATATCACTAGCCTAGCCGACGGCCTAAACCGAGGTTGAGATAGATCCCTGCGATCATAGCGCCAAGAAATATCCATACATCCGTAATGCCTGAGAATGCGGCGGCGACCGCCGGCCCGGGGCATAGGCCTGCCAGCCCCCAGCCCATTCCAAAGATTGCGGCGCCGAGCACAAGGCGCGCATCGATTTGCGCCTTTGGTTGGCCCGGATAGGCGTCGGCCAACAGCGGCTTACTGCGAGGAAGAGCAAAGCGAAACCCAAGATATGTCGTTGCCAGCGCCCCGCCCATGACGCATGCGAGACTAGGGTCCCACGCGCCAGCAACATCCAGAAAGCCCACTATTTTTGCCGGATTGGTCATGCCCGATGTCACGAGGCCCAAACCGAAGAGCAACCCAATCAGAAATGAAGCGGGCAGTTTCATCATAGCTGGGGCATCAGGTGATCGACGATAAAGACGACAGCAATCCCAGCAGTTATGAAGACGCCGGTGGCGACGAAGGAGCGGCGCGACGACCGAGCTATGCCGCAGACCCCGTGACCACTGGTACATCCCCCGCCCATTCTTGCGCCGAGGCCGACCAGCAGCCCGCCAACTGCAACGAGCGGTGTCGAGTGAGGGAAAACGATTTGCGGAACTTCGCCGGTTAAACCCGTAAACGTAATCGACGCAACGGCCAGACCGCCGATGAACGCCCATCGCCATGCGGCCTCTCCCCGAGCGGGCGCGAGCACGCCTTCGACAATGCCGCTGATCCCGGCGATGCGCCCATGTATCGCCATCAATAGAACCGCAGCAGCGCCAATCATGACTCCGCCCGCGAACGGGGGCGCGAATTCGGAAAAATTGCTGCCTAGTTCCATAATTCCGCTTTTTTGGTTGGTACTTTTGTAAATTGATATATATGATATAGATAAATGGTGTAAAGAAGCAAAATGGACCCCTCGAGTTTCTCCATGACTGATGCGCTGACGGCTCCCGATCGCCGACCCTTTGTCCGATTGAACGAGCCTGCGCCAGATTTCGCGGCGCGCAGCACGCAGGGCGTTTTATCGCTGGCGAGTTTCAAGGGCCGATGGGTCATTCTCTTTTCCCATCCCGGAGACTTCACGCCGGTCTGCACCTCGGAGTTCATCGCGCTGGAGGCCGCCGCCCCGAAATTCAGAGAGCTTGATTGCGCGCTCGTCGGGCTGTCCGCCGATAGTCTTTACACGCACCTTGCCTGGATTGCGGACATCAAACAGCATTTTGGCGTATCGATCAGCTTTCCGGTCATCGAAGACATCAGTCTACATATTGCCGAAGATTACGGGATGATCGATACGGCAGCGACCAACCTCGCCGCGCTCCGCTCGTTGTTCTTCATTGATCCGACTGGCGTCATTCGCGCTATTATCCACTACCCGGCGAACGTCGGGCGTTCGGTTGATGAAATGATCCGGGTTTTGACCGCCCTACAGGCCAGTGAAAAAACCAACCTTCATGCCCCAGCCGATTGGCGTGAGGGTTAGCCAATGCTTCGCGCGGCCCCCTCTACGGCGCAGGAGTTGGCGGGCCGCGTGACTGAAGGACTTTGGTATTACGACGAGGTCGCGCCATGAACGCATTGCCGGATCCAAATACCTTCAATCAGCGTATTCCTTACGTCGCCGGCCTGTTGAAATCGCTGTCGCATCCCAACCGCCTTGCTATTGCCTGCGCCTTGCAAAAAGCCGAACGTTCTGTCGGGGAAATCGAAGCGCTGACCGGCATTCGCCAGCCTTCGCTTTCGCGAGAATTGGCGCGCCTGCGCGATGATGGCCTTGTAGAGGCGCGCCGCCAGTCCAAGCAGATTTTCTACTCGCTGGCGCCGAACGGCATTTCGAGATTGCTACCGGCCCTGCACGCTGCATTTGGAGCCAGCGATGACGCGCATAAAAATTGCGCCGATATCGGTTTGGGCAGCGACCAGAAAAACGGCCTGCACGTAACCCGGCCGTCGCGCCGCCTGCGGATTGCGGTTAACCCTTACAGGGAAGTCTTAGTGATGACTGACAATGAGGCTTCTAGGCACGCCAAGACGTCCCCTGATGTGACAGCCTTCTTTGATCCGCCGACGAATACTATCAGCTATCTTGTTGTGGATCCCACGACGAATGCTGCGGCTATTGTCGACAGCGTACTCGACTTCGACCCAAATTCAGGGCGTACAGAGCGCCAATCCGCGGACGCCATCATCGCAGCAGTCCGAAAGCGCGGCCTTCGCGTTGAGTGGCTCTTGGAAACGCATGTGCACGCCGATCACTTGTCAGCCGCACCCTATCTGAAGCAGGAGATTGGCGGCTCGCTCGCTATTGGCTCGCACATTCGGGACGTTCAAGATTTTTTTGGAAACGTCTTCCACGCCGAACAGGAATTCAAACGTGATGGCAGCCAATTCGACGTGCTGTTTCACGATGGCGACACATTCATGCTCGGCGCGATCGAGGCGCGCGCAATCCATACGCCGGGACATACGCCTGCTTGCATGACTTTTGTTATCGGCGATGCAGCATTTGTCGGCGACACGATTTTTATGCCGGACTATGGGACGGCGCGTACTGACTTTCCGGGCGGCGACGCACGCACGCTCTACAGGTCCGTTCAGAAAATTTTCGTGCTGCCGGATGAGACGCGCCTTTTTCTATGCCATGATTATCTGCCAGAGGGCAGAACAGAATACAGGTGGGAAACCACAGTCGGCGAAGAAAAAAAATTCAATATTCACATTCATGCTGGCGTAAGCGAAGACGAATTTGTTGCAATGCGCGAGGCGCGCGATAAAACACTCGCCGTGCCGCGGCTTATTTTGCCTTCGGTTCAGGTCAACATGCGGGCCGGTCACTTCCCGCCTCCTGAAGATGATGGCCGCGTTTATCTGAAGTTGCCCGTCAACGCATTCTAGGCTAGCCCGCAATGGAAAATTTGATTAGCTTGAACGCGGTCTTCCGCGCATAGCGCCAGCTATGAAACGAGCGGAACCTGGCGGGCTTGCTCGGTACGTTCCGATCCTCACCTGGGGGCGAAAATACAGCGCAGCCGCCTTTGCCGATGACGCACTGGCCGCCGCCATCGTTGCCATCATGCTGGTGCCGCAATCTTTGGCTTATGCCTTGCTCGCCGGGTTGCCGCCAGAAGTCGGGCTTTACGCAAGCATCGCCCCGCTTATCGTTTACGCGCTACTTGGAACCGGGCACACGCTCGCCGTTGGGCCCGTTGCTGTCGTTTCGTTAATGACGGCTGTCGCGGCCGGGAAGGTCGCGACGCAAGGATCGCCAGAATACATTGGCGCTGCAATCGCTCTTGCATTGATCTCCGGCGGGTTGCTATTTGTCCTCGGCGTCATGCGTTTTGGCTTTGTCGCCAATTTTCTCAGCCATCCCGTCATCTCTGGGTTTATATCCGCGTCAGGCTTGTTGATCGCGGCCAGCCAGCTCGGACGCTTGACCGGCGTCGACGTCGAGGGCGACACTTTCTTTCAACTTGCCGGCTCATTTCTATCCCGCGCTGACGAAATCCATCCGACTACCGCTATCATCGGGGCGACCAGTCTGCTCTTCCTTTTCTGGATGCGATATGGCGCATCGCATTTTCTGAAAAGCATCGGGCTAAAGCAAAGCTTTACCCAACTGGCGACTAAGGTAGGACCGATGCTGGCCGTCGTTGCGGCTACCGTAATCGTCTATCTTCTTGGTCTGTCGAATGAAGGCGTCGCAGTCGTCGGGCGCATACCAGCCGGGCTGCCGCCCATCGCCCTGCCAAAATTCGACGCAGAAATCTGGGAGGCGCTTCTACCATCGGCCGCCCTCATCAGCATCGTCGGCTTTGTCGAGTCCGTCGCTATCGCGCGAACGTTGGCGGCGCGCCGCCGCGAGAGAATAGATCCGGATCAGGAACTGATTGCGCTCGGCGGCGCGAACCTCGCGGCAGGCTTTACAGGCGGATTTCCTGTGACTGGCGGGCTCGCCCGGTCAACGGTGAATTTCGATGCGGGCGCCCGCACGCCCGCCGCCGGCGCGCTGACCGCAATCGCAATGCTTGGCGCGCTCCTCTTCATGGGGCCGGCCGCGCAATATCTCCCGCAAGCGAGCCTTTCTGCGACAATAATCGTCGCTGTGCTATCGGTCGTTGACATCAAGACGATCGGACGGATATGGCGCTATTCCAAGAGCGACTTCTGGGCCATGGCCGTGACGATTACGGCTACATTGGCAATTGGCGTTGAAGCCGGCGTCGGCCTCGGCGTCACTGCGTCTCTTGCGCTTTTTCTTTTTCGGACAAGTCGGCCGCATTTTGCAATTGTTGGTCTGGTTCCGAACACCGAACACTTTCGAAATATTGACCGTCACATGGTGCAAACCGACCCGCAGATCATCAGCTTACGCATTGACGAAAGTCTATATTTCGCCAATTCCCGCTTCCTCGAAGACGCCGTATACGGTCTGATCGCCGCCCAGCCAGCTGTACGGCACATCATCATGATGGCGTCCGCAATCAATGAAATCGACGCCAGCGCGCTGGAGAGCCTTGAGGAAATTAATCGGCGTTTGAAAGATGCGGGCATCACCCTGCATCTGTCAGAAGTCAAAGGACCGGTAATGGACCGCCTCAAGCGATCGGACTTTCTCGATCATCTATCCGGTCGCATTTTCCTGACGCAATACGAAGCCTATGTCGCGCTGCGCCGGGATGCGACCGCCCGAGGCGATACGCCCGACGACACGCTCGCTCATTCGTGATCGCCTTGCATTACTGCGCTGCGATCGGAATGATGCAGACTTAGGGCGGCGTGTTAAACTTACGCGCGCCTTGTTCAACCATTAACGCCATTGAAGCCAGCGGAAGCCCATGAAGACCGATCTGTTTGTCCTCTACGAACATCCGGAATGGTTCCGGCCGCTCTTTGCCGCGCTCGACAGGCGCGGGGTTGCTTATACGGCTCGCCAGGCTTCCGGGCTTGCCTTGGACCCGGACGAGGGCACCCCCCCTGCTCCGGTCATCCTGAACCGCATAGCCATGTCTTCGTTTATGCGGTCGAACGAACATCCGATTTTCTTCACTATCGCAGCGCTCGATCAGTGGCAGCGACGCGGCGCCCGGGTGATCAACGGGGCCGCCGCCTTGTCCATCGATGCATCGAAGGCGCGGCAATTATCGTTGATCTCATCGCTCGGGCTCGCTGCGCCTCGATCGCGCGTCGTTTACCGTCGTCAAGACATGGAAGCAGCTGCAGCGGATCTGTCGTTTCCCATTCTTGTAAAGGCGAATATTGGCGGCAGCGGCGCCGGCATCGTTCGATATGACGATTCCGCCGCATTGGCCGAAGCCGTCCGAGACGGCTCTGCGCCCCAAGGCGTTGATGGCGTCAGCCTGCTGCAGGAATACGCGCCCATTGAGGGTGACCGGATCTTGAGACTTGAAGTGCTGGATGGGCGATTACTTTACGCCGTCCATGTCACGGGGGCGGGCGCGACATTCGATTTATGTCCAGCTGATGCGTGTCTCGTTCAACCGGGAAAACCGAAAATTACACTGACGGAGACCAAACCTCCGCCGGAATTGACTGAAGCGGCCATTCGTATCGCTGCGGCGGGAGGCTTCGATATCTGCGGCGTCGAGGCGTTTCAGGACGCACGTGATGGCGTTTGGCGCTTTTACGATGTAAACGGACTTTCAAACTTTGTCGCCTCTCCCCTTGATGTTCTGGGGTGGGACCCACACGATGTTTTTGTGGACTATCTCATTGCCGAGATCGAACAGCATCCTCCTCGATTGAAAGGCTAACCATGCGATATGGCTACTGGATGCCTGTATTCGGCGGCTGGCTGCGAAACGTGCCTGACGAGGGCATGGCGGCAAGCTGGGATTACGTGAAACGCTTGGCCCAGCGAAGCGAACAGCTCGGTTATGACCTTTCGTTGATCGCCGAGCTAAACCTGAACGACATAAAGGGAGTTTCGGCGCCGACGCTTGATGCGTGGTCAACGGCGGCCGCGCTCGCAGCCGTCACTACCAAGCTTGAATTGATGGTCGCAGTAAGGCCGAACTTTCACCATCCCGCGCTTTTCGCAAAAGCCGCCGCAAATATCGATCAGATCAGCGGCGGTCGGCTTTCGCTGAATGTTGTCTCGTCTTGGTGGGCGGACGAGGCGCGGCAATACGGACTGCAATTCGACGCCCATGACGACCGGTATGCACGGACGGGAGAGTGGCTTCAGGTTGTCGACGGGCTATGGTCCGAACAGGAGTTTTCGTTTAATGGGACTTATTATCGGACAGATTGTGCAATCTGCGAGCCGAAGCCCGCGCGGACACCGCGACCCACTATTTACGCCGGCGGCGAGAGTGAAGCAGCAAAAACCCTCATTGCCCAGCAATGCGACGCCTATGTCATGCATGGCGACGAGGTCGAAGTCATCGCCGCCAAGATCGACGACATGCGGCAACGCCGTATAAAACTTGACAAGCCGCCCATGGTGTTCGGCATGGCCGCTTACGCCATCGTCCGCGACACGGAACAAGCAGCGCAAGCTGAACGAGAGCGTATATTGACTTTGCGCGCCGATTCGCCGGGCTTTTCCAACTTCGATCAGTGGTTGAGCGGCACGCAGTTGGAACGACAGATGAAACTTGAGGAATACTCGGTTTCCAACCGCGGATTGCGCCCGCGCCTGATTGGCACGCCATCAATGGTGCGCGATAAAATAGCCGCCTACGCCGCCGCAGGGCTTGACTTGCTATTATTGCAGATGAGTCCGCAGGCAGAGGAAATGGAGCGTTTTTCAGAGACGGTAATGCAAGCCCGCTAACGCGAGACGAGCTAGTTGCCCATTAGCCTCTTGAAATAAGCGATCGTTTCTATCAATCCATCTCGCAACTTAACGCTGGGTCTCCAATCAAGCGTTTTTTCCGCAAGACTTATGTCGGGCCGACGCTGTCTTGGATCATCAATTGCCGCCGGGCGAAATGTAATTGGCGCAGCAGAACCTGTCAGTTCCCTGACCAATTCCGCAAGTTGCAGAACAGAAAATTCATCAGGATTGCCGATGTTGATTGGCCCGATGACAGCATCAGGCGTTTTCATCATCCGGAAGATCGCGTCGACAAGATCATCTACATAGCAAAACGATCGCGTTTGCGAGCCGTCGCCATAAATCGTCAGGGGCTGGTTTCGGAGAGCCTGAAGGATAAAGTTGGAAACGACGCGGCCGTCATCGGGATGCATGCGCGGACCGTAGGTGTTAAAGATACGAACGACTTTAATCCTTAGTTTCCGCTCTCTGAGGTAATCGAAGAATAGAGTCTCCGCACAGCGCTTTCCTTCATCGTAGCACGAACGCGGTCCAATAGGGTTGACGTTGCCCCAATATCCCTCAGTCTGCGGATGTTGGTGTGGATCGCCATAGACCTCAGACGTTGAAGCTTGCAAAATTTTCGCTTTCAACCGCGCTGCGAGCCCGAGCATATTGATAGCGCCCAGCACGGATGTTTTCGTCGTCTGGATCGGATCGTGCTGGTAATGCACGGGGCTCGCCGGGCAAGCGAGATTATAAATCTCGTCCACCTCTACAGATAGCGGCACTGTCACGTCGTGACGCATAAATTCAAACTTTGGATGGGCCAATAGATGTTCGATATTCCGACGCTGCCCCGTGAACAGATTGTCGACACACAGAACTTCATGTCCCTCCTTGATGAGGCGGTCACATAGGTGCGAACCGAGAAAGCCGGCGCCGCCGGTAACCATCGCTCTGCCGACAAGCAGCGAACTAGGTAACGACATAAATTCTCTCTCCCCGGTTTTTCGGTTGCACTGACGCAATCATTATCGGCGCTCTATCGCCAGCGGCACGCGTTTCTCGCTAGAGCTTGCCTTCCCTGATGCCGCCAAATCTATGACTACGTCGGCCGACGATAGCTCTGCTTCGTTGTGAGCAATGACGATAACCGTCTTGTTGTGAAGACGCTTGCGCAGATTATTGCGAATGCGTGCAGCCGTCGGCGCGTCGACAGCGCTCAGCGCCTCATCAAGGATCAAAATTTCGGGCATGCGCACAAGGGCGCGCGCGAGACCAATCCGCTGACGCTGGCCACCGGAAAGATCGGCGCCTTCATGGCCAACCCATGTGTCGAGACCTTCCGGCAATCCAGCAATAATCTCTTCTGCGCATGCGTCTGCCATAGCCGCGCGGATCGCGTCCGGCGTGGCGTCAGGATTTGACAACAGGATATTTTCCTCAATCGTACCCTCGATCAGGTCGACGTCCTGACCCGCCATGGCCGTACGTTCGAGCCAGGAGTCGGCGCGGAAATCGCTGAGCGGCGCGCCATCGATCAGAATGCGTCCTTCCTGTGGCGCATATAGTCGTAGCAGTAGACTGACGATCGTCGACTTTCCCGCGCCGCTTGCCCCTATGATGGCAGTCGTGCGATTTGCCGGAATTGAAAAAGAAGCCTTGTCCAGCACCGGCCCAATCTCGGGGCGATATGAAAACGTGACCCTCTCAAAGTCTATGGATGCTTGAAGGCCGGTAAACCTGATAGCGCCGTTCTCTCGTTGACTGGCGCGCCCATCAGAGAGCATTTCAGTCAGTCGCACTAACATCGGCTCGACCTGTGACAGGCCAACAAGATTCCCTTCCAGTTCCCGAACGTGCGGTTGCAGCCGATACAACATCGCGATGACCGCAATTGCCGTCGCGAGAGGAATGCCAAATCCCTGCGCAGCGGCTAGTAATGCGCATAACAACAGGATGTAGGAGACCTCCGTAACGGGATGGATTAAGGCGGACTGCGCTTCGAGGGCGAAAGCTGTTTTTCGGGTCGTCTCAGATTCCCGCTGATAGACCGCTTCGAAGGCGCGTTCCTGGCCGAAAATGCGGGCCGCGCGCATACCGTGCAGCGTAATGAGCATCCGCTCGGCAAGGCGCTGATTGGCGCCGTGCATTTCCTCGCCCATGCGGCGCGCCGGACGCCAGAGAACGCGCATGAAGAAGAAGAGCGATAGCGAACCGACGGCAGCGATTGCGAATAGAACTCCGGAGGAATACGCTATCAACAAGCCAAAGACGACAATGGTACAGAGATTGGCGCCAATGCGCGTTAACGCAAGGTAGGCGTCAGCGACCGACCACGAGGTTGTGGCGAGCAAGTTCAGCAATTCTCCCTGATCTCTTTTGCGGAACTCTCCATACGCCATCCGCAGATAAAGCGCGTGCAGATCATCGCGAACGCGCTGACTGAGCGCGCCGCGAACGCGGGCGACAACAAGACTGTAGCAATAAGCGAACGCTGCGCGAGCGCCGACAAACAGAAGAATCAGTGTCGAGATCGCGAAGACGCCGCCGCCGAATTCACCGGCAAGATCCGACATCCTCCCGATCAATCCGCCCTGTTCAGCCACAGATCCGGGATCACCGACGACGGCATAGAGAAATACGACGATCAATCCTATGCCGATGCTCTCGGCTATAGAGGATCCGATTCCGAGCAAGATGAGCGTCGGCGTTGCCCATCTATGGCTTTGTGCATAATGTCTCAAGATCTGACGGCTCGCTGCGGTCAATCGGCGAGCGCTTCCCTCCGCACCCGCACCTTTACCGGATGACCCAGGATTGTTCATACCGGCTGGCCTTCGGTTTCAGGTCCATGCAAGGCGAAACGCGAATGCCGTGCTGCTGCAAATTCCGCGGAGACCGCCGAAAGCAGCGTGAATCCAAGATGCCGAACCTGCAAGCGCAATGGGAGCCAGACGCCCATGCCGATCGCGTTGACTGGCGCAATTCGCGAAATCTCACGGAGTATCTCACCAGCTACCCGGCGATTGCCTGTATTGAGCGCCCGGCCGAAAAGCCATGACAACAGCATGCGTTCGCCACGAACAATTTCTGACGCGCAGTCAGGCATCGTTTTCGCCATCTCATCTGCGACAATACGCCAGGAACGGAACATTTGAAGCGCATCGCTCGACATGTTGGAGGCAGAATGGCGGTACCCGGTCAGAAACTCCGGCACGACAGCGAAATGATATTTCAGCGACATGCGGAAATAGAGCAGCAGATCTTCGCACCCTTGCGCATTCGCGTCGCGCAGTCGTGGATCGTATCCGCCTGCATCCAGAACCGCCTCGCGTCGCATCAATGGCGAACTACCATTGCCAACAACATTGCCAAGACAGCTTCGACGAGAAACATCGCCGGCGTCACTTGGGCGCGACCAATTGGTCACGACATCATCGTCGTTAATTACTGCAAACCAAGTATAGACGAGGCCAACCAATGGCCCACCAGCCGTCATCGCCGCAAGTTGCTTTTCAATCTTGTCAGATCGCCAGAGGTCATCAGCATCGACTGGCGCAATGAACTCGCCGGACCCTTCTGCTATGCCTGTGTTGCGAGCGCGCGCAACGCCTCCATTCTTCTGCGTGATAAGTCGTACGCGTTCATCTTCGGCAACGTGCCTTTTCGCGATTTCAGGCGTCGTATCCGTCGAGCCGTCATCCACAATAATAATTTCTAGATTTTCAAACGTCTGCTGGCGAACAGATTTGATCGTCCCATCAATTGTGCGCGCAGCGTTATATGCAGGAATGACAACGGTCACCTTTGTATCGGCGCTCATGCTGCGCGCCCCAGCATTGCAGCGAAATCCTCAAGCGTAAGGCCTCCTACAGGCTCTAACCGCGGGATCGAGAACGCGCCTTTTCCAATCTCTGAAACGCCTTCATGGGTTGAAAACGCAAGATCGTAACCGGCTTCGCGCGCGAAATGTTGAAAGCGCTTATCGAATAGGCCGAATGGCGGCGCGACGAGACGTGGCGCTGCGCCTGTGTGCAATTCTATGGCTTTGCGCGACCGTGTCAGTTCATCGATTAGCTCTTGGCTTGAAAGTCCGTCGGCGCGCCGATGGGTGGCGAGGTGGCTGCCAAATGAAACGCCGTCACGAGCGAGCATTTCGCAGTCTTTCCAGTCCATCAATGTCGCAGGCTCGCCGAAACGGGAATCCCAGTCAGAAACGCCGCCGACTTTATCCGTAACAAGAAAAACATGCGCCGACATATCGAAGGCGTACAGGACATCCCAGGCCGTGTGTTGGAAGTCGGCGTAACCATCGTCAAACGTAATGAACACCGGGCGCCCGGGCAGCGGGCGTCTGACCCGCCAACATTCGACAAGCTCATTGGATGTCGGCGTATAATACCCGTTCTTGCGCAGATATTCGATCTGCCTCGCAAACTCAGTAGGGCACGTACGATACCGCGCGAGCGCAGCCGGTCCATCCGACGCCACGCGGTGATACATCAACACCGGAAGCGCCGTCGTGTTCACGCTCGCCCGCAAGCGCCCCCGAAGTTCGGACACTCCCCCGCGAACAATGTAGCGGGCGACATCCCTTTCGATTGGCGCCTTTATTTCAGTATACGTTATATCAGGCGACGACGCCTTGTTTTGATCATCAACACGAATGAATGCATCAACACGATAGAGCTCAGTTACGATTGCTTTGTCGAGCCTCAGCCCTGGGATCGACGCAAAAACGTCATGGATTTTTGCAGCCCCAAACGGATTGTTCCAATCGAACGCTGTTCGCGTCTTGTCGTCGATTAGAACAAATGCGTGCGCGGTCACAAATCGACCGCCAACGGCTAACGCATCCCGCACTCTCAGCGCGAACGCCGCCAATTCTGCCTCGTCTTTCAGGAAATACAAAACCTCTGAGCAAACGATCAAGTCCTGATCGCCGGCGATTTCGTCAGCAGAAAGATCGAACCGATCAAACGTCACATTAGGCGATTGGGCGCATAATTGCCGCGCTCTTTGCAATGCGCGTTCGGAAATATCCACAGCTTTTAAATGTTCGACCCGCTTTGCGAGACTTTCGGTGAAAATTCCCTCGGCGCACGCTATTTCCAACGCAGATCGGACGCCGTGCGAGGGAATGAGCGAGAGCGTAAATTCATATTTCTCTCGCTCATACTGTGACCGATAATTCCAGGGATCCGGCGTCTCAAAAAGCTCCTCCCAGAATTCGCTGGAGCGTTCGTCAATCGCCGCCGACGATAATATCGCCAATTCGGCGTCGTCGTTTGTCGAGGCAAGTCCCTCTTTCCTGTGCCCGCCGCGCTCCGCATAGGCGCCCCGTACGCTGCGCCGTAGAGCGCTAACAGTAGAGAATCCGTTACCGCGCAAGTGCTGCACGCGCCCCGCTAACCCGCGCGGATCAGCGGCCGCTGCAAGCGCCAGCGCCGCCAACCGTTTCGGACGGCCGAGCAATTTCAAATATCTTTCCAGCCCGGCTATTTCGACGAGAAGACGATGCGCCTGCTCCTTGGACATGCCGCCCGCGACAGGCGCAACGGTTCGACCAATTTCCTTTCCGCGGGCGCGCAACACTAATTCGACCGTGTCGACCTCGGATGGAACGACAAAAGCGCTCGGCTCGCCTACCTCGAAGGTCCGGGAAGCAGTTAGATTCAGCGAAACGGGGACGTTCGCCTGAAGTTCGTCCAACAAACGAAATTCAATGGCGTAAAGAAGCGCCTGTGCGCACCCTTCTGACCCGCTTCGCGCCTCAAGAGCGTCGGCAAGTCCAGCGAGATGCGCTCTATATTTTCTCCATTGCGCCGCCAACTCGTCGGCGGTCATCGCCGCGCCAACAATCAACCCATCAACAATGGAGCCTGCCGCCTCTTGGCGTCGCGCGGCAAGAATTTCACACATCTCAGCGTCTTGCAGAAACCGGAGTCCATCTCCTCGTCCCGCGCCAATCTCCGCTGCTGCGCACCAGACAGACAGATAGGCTGCCCAATCCGCCTCAGCGCCGAGGTCTGCCGTAATGGCTTTCTCCGCCGCCGAGGCGATGGTCCCACCGCTGTTGAAGTCTGTTGAGAAGCCTCGGGCTCTGACGATCTGCGCGTCGCTCAGCAACTGATCGAGATTTGACGAAAGGGAGCCGTCTCGCATGCGGTAGAAAACAAGCGCGTCCCGGTCGGCGATAAATCGCACGCCGTGGCGCGCGAGGCGTTGCCAGAGATCCCAATCCTCGCAAGTTTTCAGGGTGACATCGAACCCCCCGACTTCCGTGACGCGCGTCCTACGAAGGACGATGGCGTGTATCGCAATGCCGCATTCGCGAGCAAAAACGTCGAGTGGGCGCTCTGCGATGAGTGAATTGAAAGATTGCTTACAGAGAGCCCCGGACGTGGCGACGCGTTGATATGAGCCGTAGGCGGCGTCGACGTCTTTATCATTATCGATTCGGCGCCTCGTGCGCGCGAGAAAGTCCGCGCTCAGCCAATCGTCTGCGTCAAGGAACAAGACGTAACATCCTGACGCCGCCGCGATGCCGGCGTTGCGCGCGGCTGCGGCGCCGCCAAAGGCCCCCGAGATTGTACGGATCCGGGGGTCGCCGGCCCCGAACGCGCGCGCCTTTTCTTCCGTATCGTCGGTCGAGGCGTCGTTGACGACGATCGCTTCCCAATCACCTTCACTTTGATCAAGCAAGCTTGAAAGCGCGTCAGCGATCCATGGTCCGGCATTGCGCGCCGGTATAATGACTGACACCCAAGGGGTAAGAACGCGCATCACGCATCACCTGAGCGAGTGCGCGGCGTTGAGAGGTAGTAGAAGATTCCTGAGAGAAAACCGGATATTTCCTGATAGAGAAATCGGTCGTATACGTCTCTCCGGCCACGAATGACGCGCGTTGCAAAGCGCTTTGCGTACCACCCGGGCGTTGTCACCAATAAACGCCGGAGGTTGCCAACGTTGCCAGTGCGTTCATACTGCACGAGCAGCGCCGCCGCATGCCCACGCATATAGGCGAATATCTGGGCAGACAGCCCCTCAACATCGCGGCGGTGCACATGAAAGGCGACCGAACTCGGCTCGTAACGGCAGGAAAAACCTTTCGATAAAATGCGGTGCCAGTATTCTGAATCGCCAGAGCAGCCTGCCGCGCCAACGTCGAGGCGTTCGTCAAACCACCCAACCTCGGAAAAACATCTCCTGCGAAAGGCCATGCTGGCGCCTGCGCCTATTACCCAAGCGGGGCAGCCGCTATGGGCGTCTGTCGCAAAAAAAGTCGGACCATATTCAATCGGCGCTACGCCCCTGCCAAAACTCCAACGGCGTTCGAAAGCTTCCTGAGCAAACGTCGAAAGTTCCGCCGGAAGCACCAGCCCCGCCACAGCCATGACTTGGTCATGTTCGAAACCGCGGATGAGGCGTTCAAGCCAGGTATCGTTCAGGATAACATCATCATCAGTGTACGCGATAAACTCCCCCGACGCGCGACGCGCGCCCGAGTTGCGCGCGATATCAAGACCCGGTCGCGGCTCTCGCAGATAAACAACGCCGGCGCTTTCTGCGACAACGCGCGTGCGGTCATCGACCGACGCATTGTCGACGACAATTATCTCAGCCGGCCGCAACGTTTGCCGCATCATTGATGCAAGACAGCGGCGCAGGTGATCCGGCCGGTCCCGCGTGCAGATGACGACGCTGACCGATGCTTCAATCGCTGGCGCATCTGCAATTGCGCGTGCCCGCGCCACCGCTGTCGGATCGACAGCATCGGCTACAAGACATCGCCAATCCTGCTGCCCGCTCTCGCAAGGCGGCTCGACGCTCGCGACGGGCGCGCCGCAATGCCATACGACAATTAACTTGGCGTCAGTGGCGTCAGTCGTGAGCTTGAACTGGTGCAGCGCATCGAGTTCGACATGCAGGACGGCTCGGTCATCTAGACCGTCCGGGAGCATGTTAGTTGCGATCATGACCGGCGCGCGCTGCAACATCATTCGCGTCACGTCGCCGGTGGTTTTCCGCTTCCATCCAACGGAACGCCGTGCCGATTATGACGTCGAGGTCGGCATGGATGGGATTGAATCCAAGTATCTCTCTCGCGCGCGCCGGATCCGCCACGAGCGCAGGCGGATCGCCTTCGCGTCGACCAGCAGTCTCGAATGGAACCTTGAGGCCAGTGACGTCCTCAACCGCCGCGACAATCTCGCGGACAGAGAACCCGCGACCAACGCCCAAATTTAGCTTCAGCGAGCCAGGCGTCGCCATGAGATGGCGGAGCGCCTTAACATGCGCTTCGGCAAGGTCGGTGACGTGGATGTAATCTCGGATCGCAGTTCCGTCTGGCGTCGGATAATCCGTACCAAAAATACGAAAATCTTTGATTTCGCCGAGGGCAGCGAGGATCGCTCGCGGAATGAGGTGCGGTTCGGGTTCGTGGTTTTCGCCGATTTCACCGTCAGGGTCCGCACCTGCCGCATTGAAATACCGCAGCGCCGCATACTGAATGCCGTACGCTGTTTCATAGTCCCCCAGCATGTGTTCGATGGCGAGTTTAGTGCGTCCGTAAGGATTGACGGGCTGCTGCGGGCAGCTCTCGTCAATAGGCGTCTTGCCGGGCTCGCCATACGTTGCGCAAGTCGAAGAAAACACGATGCGAGAAATACCGGCCGCGCGCATGGCGTCGAGGAGGTTCATCGTTCCGACGACATTATTCCGGTAATATTTCCCGGGATCGGAAACCGATTCCCCTACGAATGAACTTGCGGCGAAATGTATGACGCCCACAAATTCGTGTCTATTGAAAGCCCGTTCGATGTCGGACGGGTCGAGCAACGTCCCCTCCTCCAGCGGCCCCCAGCGGACCGCTTGCCGCCAGCCCGTCGAAAAATCGTCAAAAACGACCGGCTGAAAGCCTGCGCCAGCAAGGGCTTTCGCTGCGTGAGCGCCGATGTAGCCAGCGCCGCCTGTTACGAGCACTTTCACGCTTTCCCTCAAATGTTAACGGCAATGAGCGCTTGCGACGATGACTGCGATCGCTACTGCATTACAAATCTGTCATGCAAGGGTAGCGCCAATATCATTCTCTTGCCTGAAACAACTGAAGCGCTCGAAAGGTCGCCCGTCCGATTATTCCACTTCAGTTGCACGTCGCCCACACATGACGCCCTAGGGCGCTCTTGTCTCTGTCAGCAACCAGTTAAAAATGACCATACCGCTGATCGACAGTCTCCGACATGCCGACCCTTTATTCGGGAAGCCGATGGTGTGTCTCAATAAAAGACATGCTCGACGAGCACCCAGCAGTCAACCGCCATAGAAGGGCGCCGGCCGACACCCTATTCGGGTGTAGCGGGCGCCTCAGCATCCGATTCCGCTGCGGCTTCATCAGCTTCAGTCGTGCCTTCAGGCGCGGGAGGCGGCGTTGTAGCCGCCGGAGGCGCCTGCGCAACGTCGCATTGCTCGCCGCGGAGGCGGCAGACCTGCTCGGCTTGCTTGCGGCGCTCTTCTGCGGCCCGGGCAAGTTCCGCTTCCTGAGCGCGTTCGAGCTCGTCCTGACGCCGTTCAGTGTCCGCAATCGCATCGATATAGGTGACCCAGCTCGACGCCTGGCGCGAGGCTTCCGGATAACGCTGCGCATTGACGAATGCTTCGCGAGCCTTTGTCCTCTGCGCTCGATTGTCCGGACCAGCCTGACTGAAGCGCGCAGTGCCAAGTAGCATCCATGCATCGCCCGTCTGGCGAGCCGTCATGCCGCCCTTGTTGATGGCGCTAACGAGCGCTTTTTCAGATTCGGCGTATTGTTCGTCGGCAAGCAACACCTGACCGAGCCTATAGAACAGCTCGCCATTAGGCGCTGATTGAGCGGCTGTCCGGAGCACAGGGATCGCGCGCTTGTGCTCCCGCGCCTGACTCCAAAGTTGTGACAGAAGCGTAAAGTTCTTCTGACTACGAGCAATGTTTCCGGCTTCCATCTCACGCTCCATCAAGCGCGCACCGCGGAAAGGATTGTCGAAAAACGAGTAGTACTGCACCAGGGTTAGTAGCTCGTTTTCACGGGACAAAAGTCCCGCACGGTAAGCGACTTCCAGAACGGAAAATGCATCCTGATCGCGACCCGTTGTCGAATACAGACCGGAGAGTTGGGTCCAATATCCACGCTCGTTTGGCCACAGATTGATCATTTTTTCGAGCAGGTTCGCGCGCTTTGCGTTCTCGTTCAGCTCTGAATAAATGATGTTTAGAAGGTCGTGATCGCCCTTCTTTGGTTCAGGGCGGATCGCAACAACGCGTTCGGCATTTGGTAGGGCCGCGCGGAAATTGCTTTTCTGATAATAGGCGGCCGCCAATAGGTAATAGGCGTTTGGATCGGGCGTTTGCGCGAGACGAAGCCATTCCTCGAGACCGCGGATGGCCGCGTCGTAATTTTCCAGCTGGAAGTGCAACTGTGCGATGGAGTACCGCAGCTGATTGTTCCGCTCGACCGGGAAGCCGTTTGCGTCAAGCGCGGTTTGGAAATCGCGCAAGGCGCCGGCGTAATCCTCGAGATTGACCTTGACGATCGCTCTTAATTCGTAAGTCGAGGACTTATCGTAGGCCTTCAGATTCGCACCGCGTGCGTTAACAAACTCGTTCAGCTTGCCAAGCGCGGCCTGGAATTGGTCAGCCTGCGTTAACTCGTAAACTTCCAGCAGGACCTTTGCCGAAGCCGCGTCAAGTTGCTGGGAAACGCGGCGGGTATCTTGTTCTTCCTGATCGTCTTCTTGCGCTTGAGCGACCGATAGACTGCCGCCAGCAAAAACAATCCCAAAAGACAAAACGAGACAAGCCAGCGTTGCGCGAACGGCAGCAGTAGATGACAGGCAGGTAGCGCGTGTGGCTTTGCGCATAAGTTCATTAGCGACGTTCATTGCGTCGAGTCGGCCGATCGTGTTCAGAATATTCATCATCTAAAGGCCTTCACCCAATCAACCTGCAACCGATCACTCAGACCAACTGAACCGCTCGCGCCCGCCCCGCCAATCGCAATCCCAATCATTTTTCCTCAGCGTAGGGAAAATAAACCTTGTGCTGTCCGTGCACGACGCATCTGCTCGCCTTATCCCTCGAGAACAAACACAACCGACGTCTGAACGCCCCTGCGCCACTCAGCTTTATTATCAACGATTTTTGGCTGATATTTCCATCGTTCGACCGAACGCGTCGCGGAACTGTTGAAGCACGAGTTCGATGAGTCAACGACCCGAATATTCGTTGTCGTGCCATCCGGCGTCACGTCAAACTCCACAATCACCGTTTCGCGGCCGCCGGCTCGCGCCTGACACCGCTCAGGGAATTGCGGCGGGATACGCACCAATGGCTGCGCGTCGCGGTCCGGATTGAAGCCGGTGCCAATGCTTAAATTAGCATCCAGCTTTGGGATATCGGCCCGCACTCCGTCGAGCGCCGGGCGGTTTGACGGATCGGTAACCGCAGGCGGCGGCGGCGGGGGCGTATCAAGCGTTGGCCGCTTGAAGTCCGCTGCTTTTGTGAGATCGGTGTCCTGAAGCTGCGCGGTAATGTCGATCTTGACCGCCGCTTTCTCTTCTTCGAGTTGGATGTTCTGACGGATCATGGCGCTCATGATCAGGAACAGAACGACGGTGACAATCGCGGCAATTGGAAATCCGACCGCAAGGCGAATTGAGGAACCCATCTCGCCTCCTTATGTCCGTTCCGTAGAGACGGCGATGTCGTCCACGCCGGCCGCACGAATCTGATTGACCACTTCCACCAGGTAGCGCGAATCCGATCCACGGTCCGCCTGTACGACAGCAGTGCCCTTCGGATTTTCCAGCTTCAGTTGCTCGACGTTCACCCTGACCTCTTCGAGCGACACTTCATCCTTATTGATCCAGATCTTGTTGTCGGCCGTGATGGCGACAAGAATGGATGCGAATTTTCGCTCTTCCGCCGTCTGGGCCTCCGGACGGAAGACGGGCGCGCCCGGCTCCTTGACGAAGGTCGACGTGACAATGAAGAAAATCAGCATGATGAACACGATATCGAGGAGAGGCGTGACGTTTACGTCCTCTTCCTCACCGCTCGGAGCTCCGTAACTGCGTCTGGCCATAAACTCCGATCGCCTCGACTTGGACCCGTACCGGACGCCCGAACCGCTAATGCGGATGGACGCTACTCAATCGTTATCTAGCTGTCTTCACGCTGCAAGGCCAAAGACACCGCCGTTGCTTTGCCCGCCCGCGCCTGGTCCATCACCGTTACCGCAACGCCCGCCTTCGACGTGGCCGCTGCATTAACAAGCACCACGCCCCGCGGTTCGCGGGCCATGAATTCCTCGACGATCGGCTTGGTCGACAATGGATCGATAATGCGCACATTATTCACGCGCACGAACCCGTCTTCCTGCACCGACAGCAACAGCGCGGGCGGCGGAATGGTCCGCTCATCGGGCGGGGTATTTTCCGGCGTCCTCACATCGATTCCGCGTTCGCGCACGAACGTCGCGGTGACGATGAAGAAGATCAGCATGATGAAGACGATGTCGAGAAGAGGCGTCACGTTGACGTCCGCAGCTTCTTCCTGACGCGTTCTTTTCCGCATGATGATCCCTACTCGATCGACAATTCGTCGGCGAGTTTCGCCGAAGATCGCTCAACGGAGCGCTCAAATCCTGTGATGAACATCAG
>CAZSBU010000020.1:0-7547 GCA_964605055.1 uncultured Caulobacterales bacterium
TCTTCCAATCCAGCCATCAAAAAGCCCGTCACGTTTGCGCGTGACGGGCTTTGTTGCGCCTACGGCAAGATGCCTGCGACCGCTCGTCGCTTCATCATTTCTTCGCGCGATTGTCATGGACCTGACACGGCTTCTCACGATGTTGCGGCGCATCGATTGCGGAGGGGTATATGTCAGGATCGAAGCTATTGGGCGCGACGAGCGCACGCGCCATTCTCGTGGCGACGACTATGTTGGGCTGCGCCCTTTCGGGTGGCGCCAACGCGCAGGAAGCCGGCGCAGCCACGCGCACGAGTGACGAAATTGTCGTCACGTCGCAGTTTCGCGAGCAAAACATTCTCGACGTGCCAATCGCCGTTACGGCCTACGATCAAGAATTTCTGCGCCGCGTCGGCATCAACGAATTCGACCAACTGTCGAACTATGTGCCTGGCTTCGTCGTCCAGATTCAAAGCGTCAACAACCCGGGATTCGTCCTGCGGGGCATCACCTCGGACGACGGCGCGTCAAACATCGAACCCCGCGTCTCCGTGTTCCAGATCTCGATCGCGCGGGCGCGCGGCTCGGCCGTGCAATTGTTCGATCTCGAGCGCGTCGAAGTTCTGAAAGGGCCGCAAGGCACGCTGTTCGGCCGCTCGGCGCAGATTGGCGCGGTGCACCTAATTACGCAAAAGCCGACCTACGAGTTCGGCGCCGGCTTCAACTATGAGCGCGGCAACTTCAGCGCCCAGACGTATGACGGGTTTGTAAACATTCCGATTGCGGAGGATAAGCTTGCGATCCGCCTCGCCGGCATCGTCAAGCGCCGTGACGGTTTCGTCGAGAACGCCACCGGCAGCCCGCTGAACGGTATCGACAGCTTCACATTCCGGGCTAGCGCGCGCGCCGATCTGTCGGAGAAAGCCCGCCTCGACCTCATCCTCAATTATGGGCGCGACGAACCGCCGGGCACGTCATTTAAATCGGGGGTTATCCCGGCCCTTGGCGGCGATACGGACCCGAATAATTTTGCCTCGCTCAATACCTTTGGCGGTTTCCTCGGCGGCCAGCCCTTGTCAGTGTCGCGCGAAACATTCGACCTCACCGCGATCCTCGGCATCGAATTGAACGACACATGGAGCGTGACGAGCACGACCGGCTACCGGAACTTCAACTCGCTCGAAGTATTCGACCCCGATGGCTCCGCCTTCGACCTCTTCATCTTCGCGGAAGATGCGGAAGCTGAACAAATCTCGTCAGACGTGCGGTTCAGCTACGATGCGGGCGGCCGCCTGAAAGGTTTCTTTGGCGGCGGCGTTTTCCAGGAAACAGGTACGCAGTCCGTGCCGCTTGGCTTCAATATCGGCAACACGCTTGCGTTGTTCAGCAGCCTTGCCGCTGTCAGCGAGCCAACGGACGGCATCGCTTTCTTTGGCGGATCGCTGCCCATCGCACAGGCGTTCCTCACCGGCGATCCGGCCGTTCTGGCGGCGACGCTCGGCCTTGCGGGTTTCCCCGCGGGCGTCTTCCAAGTCGAACAGTTCGCCAACTCGGCCGACAACTTCTCGTTCGATATTTTCAGCGAGGTCTCTTACGCGTTGACTGACCGGCTGACCTTCACTGCCGGCGGTCGCTTCACGCGCGACAACAAGGAAACGATTTTCGCCAGCTCGATCCCGACGCCGAACCCGATCACGCCGTTCATCATCGGCACGCAGGGGCTTCTCGTCGCTGATAGCGGGGGCGAAATTTCTTCCCGCGACTTCGATGTCGATAATACGTTCTCAGGCTTCGCCTGGCGCGGCGTTGTCGATTATCGCCTGACGGACGATACGCTCGTCTATTTCAATTACTCGCGAGGCCGCCGCCCGCAGGTGCTGGACGACGACTTCTCCGTCGCGGCCGGCGGCGGGGTCAACGCTAATTTCGAAGTGATCCCGGCGGAAACCGTAACGAGCTACGAAGCTGGTCTTAAATCTGCGCTATTCGACAAGTCGCTGACGATCGAGGCTGCAGGATATTATTACGGCTATCGGAACTTCCAGACAGGCGTCACGGTTGACGCTGGCATTGGCCAGCCGCCAATCTTCGAGACGGTGAACGCCGGCAACGCGACGTCCTATGGGGCCGAATTCGGACTTAATTTCCAGCCCGTCGAGCAATTGGAATTCTTCGCCACTTATGGCTGGAACCGCGGTCGCTTCGATGATTTCGATAGCAGCGGCAACCCACAGGATTTCGCAGGCAACCAGTTCCGTCTGTCTCCGGACCATTCTGCGTCGGCAGGCTTGAACCTGCGCCAGAAGACTGGTTTCGGCGAGCTGTTCCTGACGCCGTCCGCGACCTTTAAATCGAAGGTTTTCTTCGAGGACGAAAATCAGGAGGCGTTTGCGGTCATCAATCCGGGAACGGGCGCGACGATCTTTACGGTGCCGGAAATTTCGCAGGACGGCTTCGTGCTCGTCAATTTACGCGGCGGCGTGCGATTTAACGAAGGCCGCTACGGCATTCACGGCTTCGTCGAGAACCTGACGAACAAGGAATATATCATTGACGCAGGCAATACAGGCGGCGGCTTCGGCATTCCGACCTTCATTGCTGGCCCGCCGCGCTTCTATGGCGGCGGCTTCTCGATCAGCTTCTAGGCTTTCCTCGGGGGGAAGGCGTTGCGTAGCCGCCGGCCCGCAAGGGCCGGCGGTTTTTTATTCCGGCTTCACGGCGCTCGCGCGTTTCCACGCATCGCGCGCGGTCAGGCGGTCGTACCACGCCGCCGTGCGCGGTCCCATAAGCTTGCCATTGCGGGTGACCTTCAACAGAAACAACAAATACCCGACCGAAATGTCGGCGAGCGAGAATTCGCCCAAGAGATAGTCGCGTCCATTGAGGCTTTCTTCGATAAAGTTGAGACAGTTTTCCACTTCGCCGCGCGCCCACGCTTCCATCGCCGGAATGCGTTGCTCCGGCGGCAGCAAGGCCGAATGGCCGATCAAGGCCCCCACATAACCGCCCATCCCCGCCTCGCCGAAATGCAGCCATTGCAGAAATTGTCCGTAGTCGTCGTCACTGGGACGGCGCGACAGGCGGCCCTCCGCATAGCGATCGGCGATATATTGTATGATCGCAGTCGACTCGATCATGCGCTCCGCGCCATCAAAGAACACGGGCGTTTTGCCGAGCGGGTTAAGCTTTCGGTATTCCGGCTCCTTCAGTTTTGCGCGATCAAAGGGGCGCGTTTCAATCTCAGCCGGAACACCCAATTCTTCGAGCGCCCACAAGACGCGAAGAGACCGCGTCATTGGGAAGTGAATCAGCTTCAGGGCCATCGGCAGAACTCCATTTGCGACCGCAGCGTGAGACGGCAAAGTTGCAGGATCAGCCCCGGCTCGCAAGCGGCGCGGGCAGCGATTGACGACAGCCGCACTGTGCCTTTTTATCAGGACAAAAATAGCGGGGGGATCATGAGAGGCTTAATAGCGGCGGCGGTCTTCATCGTTAGCGCCCTCGCGCTGGTCGCCTGCGCAACGCCGGGGCCAACCCCGCCTGGCGCATCAGCTCCACCACCACCCCCTCCGCCTCCGCCTCCACCGCCGCCTCCGCCGGAGGACGAAGACGCCGACGAGCCGGTGGCAGGCGGCGGCGCCCCAAACATCGTTCAGTCAAGCGGAGCGCCGGCGGGCTTCATCCCAAGCGTCTTCTTCGACCGGGACGCTTCCTCTCCTTGCGCGCCACGGAACCAGATCGCCGTCGGGTCAGGGTCGTCGGAGGCCGGGCATACGTGCCTGCAGATATTCTTCGGCACCAATCGCGGCCTTGGCCGCGCGGTTCCGGCGCAGCTAAATGACCACGACGCCTATCCGCGCGACCCGGTCAATTTCTTCCTCGATGAGCCCTCCGGGCTATCGCCATCCGGCCGCCCTTTCCTGCGCCAACGGGCCGCAACCGAAACGCACGCCGCGGACGAAACCTACGCTCACGGACGGGTTTTCGTGACCGTTCCGAAGCGCCAGCCCGGCGATCGCGTGCGCGGCTTCAACTATCGCGAGACAAGCCTTGGCGCGCGAACGCCAACTGACGCCGATCGCGAGCAGCTTTTTACGACGCACGCTTACGAATTACTGAGCGAGGTTGATTTCTGGAACCTCGCGCAAGCAATGAAAGCTCTCGGGGAGCTTGGCGGCGAGGATTGGCGTAACGACGCCGGGGCCGCGCTTGTATTTGTCCACGGATATAACGTCAGCTTCAGCGCCGCGGCGTATTCGACGGCGCAGCTTGCCTATGACCTGAAATTCGCCGGCGTGCCGATGTTCTTTTCCTGGCCGGCCAACAGCGACGGCAACATCCTCAGTTATTTCAACGACACGGCGGATGGCGCGGCGAGCGTCGGCGATCTGAAGCTGTTCCTGAAAGACGTAAAACGCCGCCTTAACCCGACGAAATACATTCTGATCGCTCACAGCCACGGCAATCAGATCGTGCTCAATGCGCTCAACGAGCTCGCGGCGGAGGAGCCGGCGCTCGCCGGAATGTTTGACGCTATTGTCTTCGCCTCGCCCGATGTCGACGCCGTAGAGTTTCAGCGCATAGCCGAACGCGTTCGGCCGTTGGCGAAAACCGCGACGCTCTACGCTTCGAGCGATGACGCTGCGAATTCGCTGCGCACAATCCTGACCCGGCTGCGCATTCCGTTCGCGCAGCCCAAGCTTGAGCCCAAGCCCCGCGCCGGCTTTGTGCCGTCAGGCGGCCAGCCCGTGACGGCGGCCGGCGTAGCCTCGATAGACGTAACCCGCGCCTGCATCGGCGCTCTCGGGCCGGACCAGGCGTCGTCCGACGACGCCGACCGGGTGCGGCACGCCAAATATATCGATGCGCCCGACGTCGCATCTGACTTGAGAGCGTTGCTCGACGGATTGGCTCAAGGCCCGCTGGCCCCACCGCACTTGCGCAATTCAAAGATGCGCCCGCAGCCCTCCGCCGCCGCCGCCGCCTATTGGCGTTTCGAGGGGCAGCGGGGCTGCTGAAGCGATCGGAAGACCGACTGGCTTAGGTGCACAGACTGCGCGGCAGGAGCCAGACCAGCCCAGTTTCGGTGTTGCCGCTGAAATCTTCGCCGCGCATCGAGATCAGCGGCTGCGAGCCCAGCGAAGAAGCCGTGAACGTCATGATCAGCGCCGTACGCGGATCGCTTTCATTTCCTGCCAGTTCAACCCGGCGGTAATGGTATGTGTTGCCGCTGCCCCGCGTTTCGCTTTCGGCAGCGCTTGTCGCCGTAGCGGGGGTCAGATTGGAAATAACAATGGAGCCTTCCGGCTGCGATGGCGTCACATTGATGTTGAAGCTGACGCGGGTCAGTGCTGCGCCGCCCTGATCTGTAGTCGAAGCCGCAAACTGGAACGGCGGCGCCGCGTTTGAATAGAAATAGATGCCGTTATCGTCCGTAAAGCCGACCGTCACGCCGTAGGTCGATAGCACGTACGCGTTTGCGGCGACCGAGTTGAACGATGTCCCCGCCGGGCAACCCGTATCCCGCCCCGATGGCGATGCGCTGGAAATCAGCGTCTGCACGCCGCCATCCTGCAGGGTCAGCGAGATGCCCGGCTTGACGTTGTCGGAATCCGGAATGGTTGTCTCGCAGGCTGCAAGACCGAAAGCCAACGCAATTATAGCGGTTTTGTGCACTGTCATCTTAGTCTCCCCACCAAATGAACGAGTGATTGGGGCAGGGTGCGCCCCTCACGCCGAGCTGTCAACGAGGGGCGGCGCGGAAGGGTCGCATCACCCGCGCTCGATGGGCATTGTGAGGCAGTGCGGCCCGCCATGCCAGTTCCATAATTCGCGGCCGCGAAAGGTCGACACCTTCACGCCGTCGGCCTCGAGCGCGGCGCGTGTGACGGGCGAAGCGTCATAGGCGACAACTTCGTTCGCCGCCGTCGCCACGACGTTCGACGCCTGGCGGCGGAACTCCGGCATGGTAACGGACATCATGTGGCGGAAAGCTGCCGGGCCCTCTGCCGGCGCCTGTCCGCCCACATAAGTCAGCTTATATCGGCGCGCCTTAAGATAATCGACGAATTTCATATCCTTGACGCTTTTGTCTTCGCGTCCCGACCCGGCGCGATAGAGCGACAGGGTTCCCATATCCTTCAGATAGGCGAGCGCCTTTTCGGCATTGTCTTCCGAAAGGCGCGTCTGCGTGCGGGCGCCTCGGATATAATCCGATAGCGGATCTTTTCCGGCGTGGCGCGCCTCGAAGAGCCAGGGAACGACAAGGCCATGGCCGGGCGAGACATGGGTGAAACACGTATCGAGATGCAGGAAAAGTATGCGCAGCTCGCCAAGCGGGTCTTCCTGCCAGCTCGTCGCCGTGGCGCGATTGAGATAGTCCGACTGCCGCGTATGCACAGCGAGCACATCCATGTTGAGGCGCTGGGCGAGCAAGGGCGCCGCGCGCGGATCGGTCCGATTGCCAACGCCGAGATAAAGCGTTTTCGCATCAACGACATGGGCGTCGCCGCCCTCTATGACGATGCCTTCCTCGACCGCGTCGAAGACGACCGGGTAGGCCGACATGGTGGGACCGTAGCGATAGACGAAGCGCAAAAGCATGTTCTCGCGCAGACGCCGGGGCGATAAGGCATTGCAGATCACAAGGCCATTCGGCGTCATGAAGCTGGAATCGCGCGTCCACATCGTCGAGTTCTGATCGTCTACCCGGTGCTGATAGGCTCCGTCCGGTCCTTGCGCGAACTGCGCATCGGGGTCGCGTGCGAGCATCATCGACGCGGTGACCGACGCATGCCCGGCCGCAAGCCGCGGGTGCGCCGCTGAAAGCCAGGCCTCAAAGACGCCAGCCTCGCGCGCCCGTTCGATCGCAGCCTGTAGTTCATCCGCAAGCTCGATGACCTCCGCTCCGGAACCCTTCAAGAGGTCGATCAGCCCGCGATGCTCGCGCGCAACAGAACCAATATCTGAATCGAAATCGGGCAAAACGCTCGCCGACAAACTTTCGACGGCGTAATCCTCGGGCGTGATCGTATGCACAAGCACGCGCTTGAGCTTGCCGACATCGTTTGTCAGGAACGGGCCGCTTAGTTTGTCGGCGGCAAGGCCGGATTGCGCCAACGCGGCGCCGCCAAATCCGAGCAGCGCCGAAGACAAACCTGCGCCCACTGCGAGCGCCTCCCGCCTGTTCATGTCCATTGATCGCCTCTCCCTTGCCGTTCCCCGCCTACAGGCTGTCAGTTAGCGGAATGAATGGCAAGCGGCGATCGCGGCAGGAAAGGGCCAGCGGCCGGGGTCGTCAGGTGTTCATGGACTCGAAGAAATCGGCGTTCGACTTCGTTTGCCGCAGCTTGTCGAGCAGGAATTCAATGGCGTCGGTGGTCCCCATGGGCGACAGGATCCGGCGCAAGACATAGACCTTCTGGAGCTCGTTTTTCGGAACGAGCAGGTCTTCCTTCCGGGTGCCCGACTTGGCGATATCGATCGCAGGATAGGTGCGCTTGTCCGCGACCTTGCGATCGAGCACGATTTCCGCGTTGCCGGTGCCTTTGAACTCTTCGAAGATCACT
>CAZSBU010000020.1:7557-10692 GCA_964605055.1 uncultured Caulobacterales bacterium
TCGAGATGATCGTCAGCGAGCCGCCTTCCTCGATGTTGCGGGCCGCGCCGAAAAATCGCTTGGGGCGCTGCAAGGCGTTGGCGTCGACACCGCCCGTCAGCACCTTGCCGGACGATGGAACAACCGTGTTGTAGGCGCGGCCGAGGCGCGTGATGTTGTCGAGCAGAATGACAACGTCGCGCCCATGCTCGACGAGGCGCTTGGCTTTCTCGATCACCATTTCGGCGACGGCGACGTGCCGCGCGGCGGGCTCGTCGAAGGTCGAGGCGACGACCTCGCCCCGGACGGTGCGCTGCATGTCCGTCACTTCTTCGGGCCGCTCATCGATAAGAAGCACGATCAGGAAACAATCGGGGTGATTGGTGGCGATCGAATGGGCAATATTCTGTAGCATGACGGTCTTGCCGACGCGCGGCGGAGCGACAATGAGGCAGCGCTGTCCCTTGCCGAGCGGACAGACAAGATCGATAACGCGCCCGGTCAGGTCGCGCTTTTTAACGTCAAGGCCTTCGATTTCCATGCGGAAGCGTTCGTCCGGATAGAGCGGCGTCAAATTGTCGAAATGCACCTTGTGGCGCGCCTTGTCGGGATCCTCGAAGTTGATGGTCGCGACTTTGAGCAGCGCGAAGTAGCGCTCCCCGTCTTTGGGGCTGCGGATCTCGCCAATGACCGTATCGCCTGTGCGCAGCGCGAAGCGCCGGATCTGCGACGGCGATACGTAAATATCGTCCGGACCCGGTAGATAGTTCGCCTCAGGCGAGCGCAGGAAACCGAAACCATCCGACAAGACTTCAAGAACGCCAGAGCCCGATATTTCAACATCGCGGTCCGCCAACTCCTTCAGGATGGCGAACAGCATGTCCTGCTTGCGCATCGTCGAGGCGTTCTCGACTTCCAGCTCCTCCGCGAAAGACAAGAGATCGCCGGGCGTTTTTGCTTTCAGGTCGTCGAGGGTCATCTTTGTAGGGAGCATTCGGGAATACTTTCGAAGGGATGTGGCGGACTTCTAGGCGTTCGGATGGGGCGCCGGACGGGCGGGGGATTGGAATTTTGCGTGCGCGCGCCGCAGCCATGGCGACTGGGCGATTTGTTGTCGATGATGTGTCGGTGGCCGATCGCGTCTACGCCTTGATGGGCGCCTGCGAACTTTTAATTCTGGAAGGACAACGCAAGTATAGACGTGATGGCGAGCCCGTCAACGAGTTTGCTACGTTAGAATTGCCTGCCGGGGTTAACCGTCCGGGCTTCTCGGTCGTTTAGCGGCTAACAGTCAGCGGGATCGGGTTTTTCCTCCATTTCCTTCGCCCAGCGTTCCGCCGCGTGGGCAAAACGCATCAAATCGACGGAAAGTTCCCGCCCTGTTGACGTTAGGGCGTAACCTTCCGGCAATATTTCTACGAGCGCGGCGGCCCTCAATTCCGCCAATCGCACGTTCAGTACGGCTGGACTGATATCCGCCGCAGCGGACAGCGGCCGGAAGCGCATCGCCTCTGCCTTAAGCTCCCATAGAATGCGCAACGCGCCACGACGGCCAAGGAGGTCAAACAGCGCCATTACGGGCCGACCTGTTTTGGATCCGCGTACGGGCTGACCGGGCCGTGGTGTTTTTGCGCGCAAGGGCATTGCTATTGATTCCATAGCACGAGGGCTGCTATATTTTTCATAGCAATTGGAGATCGATCATGGAACCGCGCATCGCCCCCGCCGCCCCACCTTATGCGCCTGAAATTCAAGCCCAGCTTGACCGTATCATGCCGCCGGGGGCCGCGCCGCTGACCTTGTTCACCACGCTTGCGCGCGACCCGCGGCTGTTTTCCCGGTTTATGGGCGGGGGTCTCCTCGACAAGGGGCATCTGACCATGCGCCAGCGAGAGATCGTTATCGATCGCGTCACGGCGCAGTGCGGTTCGGTCTACGAATGGGGCGTTCACGTGGCGTTCTTCCCAAGACGCGTTCAGCTCACTGATGAACAAGTGACGTCGCTCGCCGTCGGCGGCCCGGCCGATCCCTGTTGGACGGCGGCGGATGATCGCCTCCTCATCCGTCTGTGCGACCAGCTACACGGGAGTTGCGCAATCGATGACGATCTGTGGGCGGCATTAAGCGATGTCTTCTCGCCGGAAGCAATCATTGAGCTATTGATGCTCGCTGGCTTCTACCGCACCGTTTCCTATCTGACCAACGGGCTTAGACTGCCGCCGGAGCCCTTTGGCGCGCCGCTCCCGACGCGGTGACTTTCACCCTTTAAAAGGGCTTCGCCACCGCTAAAAAAACAGCGACAAGCATCAGGATGAATGGGGCTTCGTTCATGAAACGCCAGAATTTCTCGGTGCGCGGCCGCACGCCGGTGGCAAACTTCTTCTGCGCGGCGCTATAGAAACCGTGGATCCCCGTAATGCCCATGACTGCGGCCAGCTTCACCAGAAACCAGGGCGTCGACAATAAAACTGGGTTGGCGATGATCATCACTATCGCGAGCAGCCAGACCACGATCATGGCGGGCGTCATGATGCCTTTCAGCAAGCGACGCTCCATGGCGATAAAATAGCCCTCCGCCTCCCCGCCTGGCGCCGACTGATGGTGATAGATATAGAGCCGCGGCAGATACATCATGGCGGCCATCCAGGCGATTACTGCCGCAACGTGCGTCGCCTTGATCCAGATGTAAGCCGGCGCGAGAAACTCAGCCATTTGCGGTTATCTCAAGCCTCTTCGCGAACGATTTCTACAAGGCGCTTCACGTGATCAGGCGGCGTATCAGGCGTGAACCCGTGACCGAGATTGAAAATGTAGGGAACCCCGGCAAACGTCTTCTTCAGCCGCCGCGCCGCATCTTCCATTTCACGCCCGCCCGAGACAACGAGCATCGGATCAAGCCCGCCTTGCACCGCGACGTGTTGCGAAAGGTGCGCCCGAGCCCAATCCCACGGCATAGCGAAGTCGATCCCGAGGCCATCAGCCTCGACGAGTTCAGCGTAAGCCGGCGCCATCGCGCCAACGCCTTTCGGAAAAAGTATCACTGGCGTATTGGGGCGTTGGGCCTTCACCCGGGCCGCGATATCGCGCATCGGCTCGATTGATAATTTACGCAGGGCCGCTTCCGGCAAGCCGCCGGCCCAGGTGTCGAACAACTGC
>CAZSBU010000020.1:10702-12366 GCA_964605055.1 uncultured Caulobacterales bacterium
GCATCCGCACCTGCGTCGATCTGGTGGATCAGATAGTCAACGGTCGCATCGCAAATGAGCGCCATCAAATCGTTCATGAAGGCCGGGTCCGAATAGAGAATGCGCCTAAGCTCAGCCGGTTCTCGCAATGCACCGCCAGCGAGCATGTACGTTGCTACCGTCCAGGGAGCGCCTGCGAAACCGATCAGGGCCTTATCTGCGGAAAGTCCTGCCCGAGTGCGCCGCACCGTTTCATAGACGGGGCTCAGCGTAGCGTGAATGTCGGCGCGCGAGAAACGATCAAGATCAGCGGCGGTGACTGGCGGGGCGAGCTTGGGGCCCTCGCCTTCGCCAAACGTAAGCGTCTGCCCCAGCGCCTGTGGGATTAGAAGAATGTCGGCGAATAAAATCGCGGCGTCGAGATCATACCGCTCGATAGGCTGAAGGGTTACCTCCGCCGCCAGTTCGGGGTGATAGCAAAGTTCCAGAAATGAGCCAGCCTTGGCGCGTGTAGCCCGATATTCCGGCAAGTAACGTCCCGCTTGCCGCATGAACCATACAGGCGGCGACGCGTAGCTCTCGCCTTTAAGGACTCTGAGAAAACGAGGCATAGAGCCTGCGTGATTTACGACGGCCATTTTTACTTCCTGTAAAGAAAGATTAAAAAAGTATGAATCCTATAGGTGAGGCGAAACTTGGGGAAACTCCGATCCTGATAGAGTTATCCCGTTAACCCGGGTCACCTATCCCGCCTTGGCCCACAGGGAAAGAGTTTCTCCCCTGATTGTGGGAAGAAGGCCAGAGGACTGGTAGATGCTGGCTCTCGCGCCCCCAGGTTTTTCCCAGTGCGACTTCGTTCCCTTGTGCGCGGCGTTAAAGCCCTCCCGTTTTCCCAAGCTTGTGAAAGCTGGAAAACAGGCCGCGCCGTCATCGTCCTAAATCGCAAGGTTTAACCATTCAGAAACCAATTTGGTTCCACGGATTGATTTTCACCAGGTGCGCACACGGGGAGGGAAAACAAGCGCTTGCAATCAGGCGAGGCTGAAAGCTTGCCGGTTGCGGCGCATTCGGTCACGTTCCGTCGATCAGTTTCCAAAATGAGCCATGACCGAGGCCCCCGCCCCTACCGCCAGCTATTTTCACGTCCATCTCGTCTCGGATTCGACCGGCGAGACGCTTAACGCCATTCTGAAGGCTGTCTCCTCGCAGTTCGCGACAGCGCACCCGTTCGAGCACATCTATGCTCTGGTGCGGTCCCGTCCACAGCTGGAGCGAACGTTAGCCCAGATCGAGGCGGCGCCAGGACTTGTTCTCTACACTATCGTGAATCCGGATCTGCGGCGCCTCCTGGAAGTCCGATGTTCGGAGCTTGATATTCCGGCTGTCCCTGTGCTCGATCCGTTCATCGCCGCCTTTTCGGATTATCTCGGACTGAAACAGACGCGCCGCGCCGGCGCTCAGCATGAAATGGACGAGGCCTATTTCAAGCGGATCGCGGCTGTCGATTTCACGCTCACTCATGATGATGGACAGATGGTCTGGGACCTCGAACCGGCCGACGTAGTGTTGGTTGGCGTGAGCCGGACATCCAAAACGCCGACCTGTATGTATCTGGCCCACCGCGGCCTCAAGGCCGCGAACATTCCTCTGGTGCCGGGAGCTGACCCGCCTCCCCAATTGTTTAC
>CAZSBU010000020.1:12376-21089 GCA_964605055.1 uncultured Caulobacterales bacterium
CGCCGGCCGTTGGTGGTTGGCCTAGTTGCAGCGCCCGAGCGCCTCGCCCAGATTCGCCAAAGTCGGCTCGGCGGTTTGCAAGTTGAAGAAACGGTTGCCGGTTACTCCGATCTCGACTCTATTCGCGAGGAAGTGCTGGCGGCGCGCCGCCTGTTTGCAAAGCATCGCTGGCCCGTCATAGACGTAACGCGAAAATCTGTTGAGGAAACGGCCGCCGCCATTCTGACGAAGCTGTCGGCGCGACGAAACCCGACTTTGCAGGCAGTCGCCGATGACTAAGCCAGCTGTAATCCTTGCATCAGGGAGCCAGATCCGCGCCCGCCTTCTTGCTGCAGCTGGCGTCTCATTCGACGCACGCTCTCCCGGTGTTGATGAAGACGCCATCAAACGTTACGGCCTGCGCGAGGGCCGCGACCTTGAAAGCATTGCGCTTGAGTTGGCGACTGCAAAAGCCCGCGCTATCGACGGGGGTCCCGATGCGCTCGTTATCGGCAGCGACCAGATTCTCGAGTTTCGCGGCGACCCTTTTGACAAACCGCCATCGATGGACGCAGCCCGGCAGCGGTTGCTGCATTTACAGGGCGCGACCCATACGCTCGTCAACGCGGCGGTTGTCCTTCGCGCCGGCGTCGTCATCTATGCCAACCTTGCAAGGCCCGTCTTGCGCATGCGGTCGCTGACGCAACGCGAGATTGACCTTTATCTCGAAGAAGCTGGCCCAGCCGTTCTTTCGAGCGTTGGCGCCTATCAAGTCGAAGCGCTTGGACAGAGGCTGTTTGACTCCATAGAAGGCGACTACACCGCCGTGCTCGGTCTGTGCATGCCGCCTTTGCTGGCCTTTCTCCGCGACGCCGGCGTCATTGAGTATTGACTGCGATGAGTCCCAATGAAGCCCCATTGGATCTCGTTGGCCGCTCCGACATGCCGAGGCGCGCCGCCGTCCTCGGCTGGCCAATTTCGCACTCATTGTCGCCATTGATCCATCGCACTTGGGCGGACCGGGAAGGCGTTCCAGCATATTATGTTCCGATTGCGGTTGAGCCCGATTATGACTCATTCGCGCGCGCCTGCGACGCACTGCGCACGCTAGGATTTCAAGGTTGCAACGTCACCCTTCCGCATAAAGAACACGCGCTGCGCTACGCCGATCATTTGACGCCAGCGGCGCAGGCGATTGGCGCCGCCAATATGCTATCATTCGATCATGGTGCGTTGGCCGATAATTCGGACGCGACAGGTCTCGCGACGGCGCTCGCGCTGCCTCCTCGCTCCTATCGCGCCCTTGTCCTCGGCGCAGGCGGGGCAGGACGCGCCGCCGCCTACGCACTGTCGCGCCTCGTCGGCAGTCTCGCCGGGTATTCTGTTGGATTGACGATCTGCAATCGCTCACAGCAAAAAGCGCAGGAGGTCGCGCAGCTGACAGGCGCGCGCGTCTGCAACTGGAATGACCGCAATGCGGCGATGGCCGAGGCCGACGTCTTTGTAAACGCGACCTCGCTCGGTATGGCTGGCAAGGAGGCGCTTGACCTCGACATAGCGCGCCTGCCCGCCAGCGCGGTTGTTTGCGATATTGTCTATGCGCCGCTTGAAACGCCGTTACTTGCCGCGGCGCGCGCACGGGGCCTCAGATGCGTCGACGGGCTTGAAATGCTGATGCGTCAGGCAGTTCCCGGGTACCTCGCCTGGCTTGGAACGACGGCAAGCGTCGACGCCCCGTTGCGCCAGACGCTGATCGATGCAATCGCGCGTCGCGTCAGGGCCCCATGATTACGGTCGGCCTCACCGGCTCCATCGGCATGGGTAAATCAACGGTGGCTGAGATGTTCGCCGATGCGGGCGCTGCTGTTTGGGACGCCGACGCCGCCGTGCGGCGCCTTTATGCAAAAGGCGGGGCGGCTGTCGGGCCCGTCGGCGCTGCGTTTCCCGATGCGCTCGTCAGCGGGGCTATCGATCGCGACCGGCTGGCCGCACGCGTTCTTGGCAAGCCGGAAGCGTTAACCGCGCTCGAGACCATTGTGCACCCTCTGGTCGCCGCCGATCGCGCCGACTTCATGGCGCAGGCCGGGACGTCAGGCGCCGCAATCGCCGTCCTTGATATTCCGCTCCTGTTCGAGACGAAAGCGCAAGATGCCTTCGACGCGATCGTTGTCGTCAGCGCCCGGCCCGAGACGCAGGCCGCGCGGGTCCTTGCCCGGCCGGGCATGACTGAGGCGAAGTTCAAAGCGATCCTTGCTCGGCAAACGCCCGATGCAGTCAAGCGCGCCGGCGCTGACTACATCATTGATACGGACGGTTCGCTGGATGAAACGCGCATGCGCGTTCGAGAGATCGTCGCCGCGCTTCAGGCGACCTGCAACAAGTGAACGCTGAAAAGTCGCTCCGCATCCTGGTAGACGGCGCGCGAGATGAATCCTGCGGCGCGCGCAAGGCGATGAAATCCGGCGACAGTATATTTGTGCGAATGTTCAATGTGGATGCGCTCGCCGGCCGACAAAGAAAAAGCCTCGCTGCCGACGGTGAATGACTGCGGCTTCTGGCTTACGAGGTGCATCTCCACGCGGCCATTGCGCGCAGAATACCGCGCGACATAATCAAATGCGCCAATATCGATATCTGCGCCGAGTTCCCGGTTCGCGCGGACAAGAATGTTCCTGATGAACGCCTCGGTTACGCCGCTCCCGTCGTCATAAGCGGCCTCGAGCACGGCGCGATCCTTTTTCAGATCGACGCCAATGATCATCAAGCCGCTCTGACCCAGCCGATCCGCCCACCGCCGCAACAAGGCCGTGGCTGCCCCTTCCGTAAAGTTTCCGATGGTAGACCCGGGGAAAAATGCAACCGCCCGCCCCGCAATTGGCGGCATCTCAAAAGGTTTCGTGAAATCGGCGCAAACCGCCTCGACGGACAAACCCGGGTAATCGCGTGCGATCGCGAAGGCGGCAATTTTCAAATGCTCCTCGGACACGTCGACAGGGATATAGGCTAGCGGCGCTTTCATCCGGTCAAGCAGGAGGCGCGTCTTGACGCTCGACCCGCTCCCCAGCTCGATCAACGTCGCATGCGGACCGATCGCGGCGGCAAGATCGTGTCCAGAGGTTTTAAGAATGTTTGTTTCCGTCTGCGTCGGATAATATTCCGGGAGTTCGCAGATCCGGTCGAACAGCGCCGACCCCGCCGCATCATAGAGAAACTTGCAAGGCAGAGCGCGCCGCTGGCGGCGCATACCGCGTGTAAATGCCTCAGCAAACGTTTCTTTCTCTGCGGACTGTGCATCATGAAACGCAAAAACGGGCGCTGTCTTGCGGAGCAGGTTTGTTCTAGACATCACGGGCGAGCCTCACCCCGCTGAACGCCCAGCGTGCAGCGGGCGGGAAGAAATTCCGATAGGTAGGCGTTGCATGACCCGGCGACGTCGCCGCCGATCCGCCGCGCAGCACCATCTGATTACACATAAATTTTCCATTATATTCGCCGAGCGCGCCAGCCTCGGCCCTGAATCCCGGATAAGGCGTATACGGACTTTGCGTCCAGACCCACGCGCCACCCATATAGGATGGGGGCGTCGCGGTCGCCGCGACTTCCCATTCTGCTTCCGTGGGCAAACGCGCGCCCGGCCATTTTGTTCCCGCCCACCGCGCAAAGGCGTCTGCTTCGTAATAGCTGACATGCAGAACAGGCGCATGCGGATCGAGCGCTTGCTCGCCCGCCAGAGTGAAAATCCGCCATCCACCCCCATCATCTGCGCGCCAGTAAAGCGGGGCTTGCCAGCCCGCCGAAGCGGCAAGGGCCCAACCGTCCGACAGCCATAGTTCGGGGCGGCGGTAGCCGCCATCAGCGATAAAGGCGAGATACTCTCCATTTGAGATAAGGCGGTCGGCGAGTTGGAACGGCGCGAGCCAGGCCTTGTGACGCGGGCGCTCATTATCGAATGAAAACCCGTTGTCGCCGGCGCCGATCTCCACAAGGCCGCCCTCATGCGTGCGCCACTGCGGCTCTTCGCTTTCAATGCGAATAGCCTCGAATGGGTCGGCGGCCGCGTATGCGGGATTTAGGGGGTTCAGCGAGAACAGGTGTTTTACGTCCATCAGGATGAGTTCCTGATGCTGCTCCTCATGGCGAAGTCCGAGCATTGTGATGTCGATCACGGCCTGCGGCGGGCGCGCTTCAAGCAGCGCCCCCATGGCGGCGTCAACATGGGCGCGGTAGGCGTGCACCACTGCCGATGACGGACGCGACAACATCCCGCGCGCCTCGCGAGGATGTCGTGGCCCGGCTGCCTCGTAATAGGAATTGAAGAGATAGTCGAACCGCGCGTCAAACGGCCGATAATCGGTCGCGAACGCCTTCAGCACGAACGTTTCAAAAAACCAGGTTGTGTGGGCGAGATGCCACTTCACGGGGCTCGCATCCGGCATCGACTGAAGACATTGATCTTCAGGGCTCAGCGGCGCCGCCAGCACTTCCGTATACTGACGAACAGACGCATAGACGACGGCCAGCGGGAGATGCTCGCTCGGCGGCGACGCCGGCTCATCGCGGATGCTGTCGCTCCTCGCCTTGATCATGTCTAAAACTGTCAAAATTCAGCCATCCCATCGCTTAAGGCATAAAAGCCCAATAAGTCGTTCGAGGCAAATCGGTTACAAGACGCGCCGAGCGACGTTCACAAGCATGTGACGAACGTTTGTTCTTGCAGATTCCGGATGAAACAGAAGAACGCCAAGGCGATCAACAACAGGCAATAGCCGCCGGTTCCCGGTCCTCTATTTGGCCGAAGACAAGCTTGACCAGTGATCTATGTCAAAGTGACGCGGCGAGCCCTCTTGCGACGGCGCTCGCCTGTCGAGCCCTTATTCCCAACCGCACTGGCGATTGGCGTTCTGTTCCTGCAGATACGCCATCAACGGGGCGAAGTAATCGACGATCGCGCCGCCGTCCATGTCGCGAACGCCCGTGAAGGCTTCCAGCGCATCGGGCCATGGCTTTTCGGCGCCGAGCTCGAGCATAGCCTTGAAACGCTCGCCCACAGCCTCTGATCCGTAAACGGAGCAACGATGCAGCGGGCCTTCCCAACCTGCGATATCGCAGGCCGCCTTGTGGAACTGGAACTGCAAGATCGCGGCGACAAAATACCGAGAATAGGAAACATTACCCGGGATGTGATATTTGGCGCCCGGATCGAAATCCGCGGCGCTGCGCGGCGTCGGCGGCATAATCCCCTGATACTCCGTCCGCAACGCCCACCAGCCGTCATTGTAGGCTTCTGGCGTCAATTCGCCGGAGAAAACCTGCCAGCGCCATTTGTCCATCATCAAGCCAAAGGGCAGGAAGGCCACCTTGTCGAGCGCTTGCTGCATCAACAGGCCGATGTCTTTTGATGCATCGGGCGTCTCATCGAGAAGCCCGATTGTCTTCAGATATTCGGGGGTGATGGAAAGCGCCACCATGTCGCCGATTGCTTCATGGAAGCCGCCATTCGCCCCGGTCTGGAAGATGACCGAGCGATTTTGATAGGCCCGCTGATAATAGTTGTGGCCTAGTTCGTGATGAACGACGCGGAAATCGTCCGCATTCACCTTGGTGCACATCTTGATGCGGATGTCGTTCGCCCAGTCGAGATCCCAGGCGGAAGCATGACAGGCCGCTTCGCGTCCCTCCGGCTTCACTATCTGCGAGCGCTCCCAGAATGTTTCGGGCAGAGGATCGAACCCCAATGAGGAAAAGAACGCTTCGCCGGTGCGCACCATCTTGACCGGATCATAGTCCTTGGCGACGAGCCGCTCAGTGAGGTCAAAACCCGGGTCGGCCCCCGCCGGCGCCACGAGATCATAAATATTGCCCCATGATTGGGCCCACATATTGCCGAGGAGATCGGCTCGAATAGGCGCAGCGGGCGGAACAACGGCCTCGCCATACGTCTCGCCAAGCTTCGCGCGCACATGGCAATGCAATTGGTCGTAAAGCGGGCGGACCTGTCCCCACAGACGATCAAGCTCGGCTGCGAACGCGTCCGGGGCCATGTCATATTGCGAGCGCCACATGGCGCCGACATCGGCGTAGCCAAGCTCGCGCGCGCCCTCATTGGCGATTTCGACCATCCGCGCGTAATCCGCCTTCATGGTGTTGCCGTCAGCATCGCGCGCGGTCGGCACCGTACGCCATTTCGTCCAGATTTCTTCAAGCCGTGCCGGATCTCGAACAGAGCCCATCATGGCTTCGAGATCGTTGCGTCCGACGAGTTTGCCGTCGAGCTCGATTTTGCCGGTCTCATAGGTTGCGCCCATGCGCGTGTTGATCTCGGCAAGCCGGCCGGCCGCGCCGGCCTTTGTCGGTGCGGGAATGTCAACCGCCAGTTTGATCATTTCGATCTTGCGGCGCATCTCCGCAGGCAGATCAATGTCGTTGAAACGCTTGGCTTCGTTGGCGAAAGCGACGCCCAACTCAACAGCGCGCTCGTTCGTTTTAGTCGCAAGCCAGTTCGTATCGTAATTGATATAGGTCTGCTGCACCCAACTGACGCGCGCCGAATACTCCCCGAACTCGCGCAGTTCAGCCTCAACGCGTCCGAGGAATTCGGCGGCGTCGAATGCCGTGGGCGCACTGCCCGCCTCGCCTGCGTTTTCATCCGGCTGTTGTGCGCTTTCGGACTGCGCGGGCGTCTCGGCTCCTTGCTGAGGGGCGCCGCAAGCGACGGTCAGGGCCATGGCGGATATGGCGGCGGCCAGCGCGCGGCGACGGGCGGGTGTGGCGATCATTTCGGGCTCCTAATACGTCAAGTCATGTTCTTGTAAGGGATTGCGCGCGCCGGGGCAAAGTCGCGGCGCATCTGCAAGGCGAGGGCTTTGACCATCTGGCGGCGATGCGGCAAGCTGACGACTGCCTAATCGTCCGGAGCAGGTCTTGCGAGGTATTCTTACGGCCAGCAGCGCCTTTGCGGGAATTCCGTATGCAATCAATCTATTGGGTGCTGACATGGGCTTGCCATCGCAAGTGCCGTCATTGTTACGACGACCGGTTTCGCCCCTATGTCAGAGGCGCGCTAGATGATGTGATCGAAGAGGGCGCCAGCGCCTATGCGCGCGTTATTTCCAATCTGCCCGCGGACATGACATGGCGGCGCCCTCGTACAAATGCGCGCGAACGGACGCTGCTCGTCATGGCGGGCGGCGAACTACTGATCGACGCCGTGCGCGAGACGATATTTTATCCAGCCCTTCGCGCATTGCGAGAAAAGTACGGCGCCAGAGGTCCGAAGATCGCAATTCAGACAACTGGCGACGTCATGACGGGTCAACACGTCGATGAAATGCTGGCGCTTGGCGTTGAGACGATCTCAATCGCCTCGATCGATGATTATCACATCGGCATGGAGGGCGAGCGCAAGTTTCATTTCATGGAAGAGGTGCGTAAGCTGATGACGTCACGCGGCGTCAGGGAAGTCTCGCTCGGCATTGAAAAGGAAGACCGCCTGAAAGCGCCGGCGCTTGATGCGCCGCAGGCTGACGATGGCCCGACATTCCTTTTTTTCGGCGCTCTGCCCGAACTCTGGATCGGGGAGCTCTGGCCGCGCGGGCGGGCGTTCGCGAACGGTCTGACCGAGGCGAGTTACGAGACGAATTTCTGCGCCCGCTGGAGCGGGGCGAAAAACTTTCTCGCCATCGGCGAGGCCGGATCGGAAGTCGCGATTGAGCCGGACGGCTCGGTCTATCCCTGCTGCCTGAAGACCCGCTCCCCGCTCGGCAGCCTCGCCGAAGAAAGCCTTGAGGAGATCCTTGCGAGCGTCGCAATGCTTCCCGCCATCGCCGCCCTTAATCGCGGCGACCCGGAGGCCATGGGCATCGAGACCGGCTGGGACCGTGAGGAATTCAGGCGACGCTCAAGCGCGCCCGACGGTAAAGGGCGCATGGTTTCCAACATGTGCCTTGGTTGTGACCGCTATTTTGAAGAACGCCTCGGCGCTGAATTGGCTGCCCTTCGCGCGCAAAGGCTCGCAGAAAAACAGTCGGGCGCAGCCGTCAGAGTTTCTCTGACGCCTTGATTGCGACGCGGCAACCCGCCTGGATGACCGCGCGCATCAGTCCGTAAAGCGGGGCCTCTTCGGCGCCGGCTGCCTCGGCCGTTTCCTTGTGGTGCAATTCATCGGCGCGAAACCGCCGAACAAGATCGCCGAGTTCGGGATCTGATACGTCAAGCTCGGCGGCCTGTTCAGCGTAATGCTGTTCGATGACCTCCTCGACGGCGCTGGTGCACGCCATCGCCGCTTTTTCGCCCATCAGGGCAGTGGCTGCGCCAAGCGCAAAACCGGCAGCGTTCCACAAAGGCGACAGAAGCGTCGGCCGCACGCCCCGCTCGATCAGGAGGCGATCGAAAGTCGCCAGGTGCGTCGCCTCGCCCGCCTCCATGTCGGCGATCAGCGCCGCTGTCTCAGACTTGTGCGGCAGCGCGCCAAAGACCGCCCGCTGCCCCCGGTATATCTGCACCGCGCCATACTCGCCGGCGTGATCGACGCGCAGCATTTCTGCGACCCGCGCGGCGCGGGGCCCCGGGCGGCGCGCGCGGATATCGAAGGGCGCAGCTGTGTTTGCTGTGGTCATCTTCGGATTCCTCCGTGAATTGTTCCGTGAACGCCGCGCACGCGCCGGTTCGCATCGATGGCGGCCAAGAGGCAGAGCAGGAATAGGCCCGCTGAGAAGACCATGTTGTACCCGGCCAT
>CAZSBU010000021.1:0-11083 GCA_964605055.1 uncultured Caulobacterales bacterium
CGCGCGCGCCAGTCCCAACCGGCCCGCGCGAAGAGCGGGTGAAGATGACGCGCCTGCGCCAGACGATCGCCCGACGTCTTAAAGAGGCGCAGGCGAACGCGGCAATGCTGACGACCTTCAACGATCTTGACATGAGCGCGGTCATGAACCTGCGCAGTCAGTACAAGGAACTCTTCGAGAAAAAGCACGGCGTGAAGCTTGGCTTCATGTCGTTTTTCGTCAAGGCGTGCGTTCACGCCCTGAAGGAAGTTCCCGACGTTAACGCCGAGATCGACGGGACCGACATCATTTACAAGAACCATTACGATATTGGCGTCGCCGTCGGAACCGATCGTGGGCTCGTCGTGCCGGTCCTGCGCGACGCAGATCAACTTTCGCTAGCAGGCATCGAAAAGTCGATCGCTGAAATGGGAAGAAAAGCCCGGGACGGGGCGCTGACCATTGAGGAGATGCAGGGCGGCACCTTTACCATCTCTAATGGCGGCGTGTACGGATCGATGATGTCAACGCCAATTTTGAATGCGCCGCAGTCAGGCATCCTCGGCATGCACCGCATTGAAGAGCGCCCCGTCGTGCGCAATGGTCAGATTGTCATCAGGCCGATGATGTATCTCGCGCTTTCCTATGATCACCGCATTGTCGACGGCAAGGGCGCCGTGACGTTCCTCGTGCGGGTGAAAGAAAACCTCGAAGATCCCCAACGCCTTCTGCTCGATCTCTAAGGCCGGTCGAGGACGGAAAGGAGGCGCGGCATGGAAGAACAACCGCATGTGGTCGAGGTTGAAACCGTTGAGCCTGCGCGTCCGCGCGGTAGGCGCGACTGGTTCGGCATTATCGTCAGCATCAGCGCGCTCGCAACGTCGGTCGCGTCAATCTTTGTCGCGGTCCAGAATTCCAATTCCATGGACCGCCTCGTTCAGGCGAACTCTTGGCCCTATCTTCAGTTTTTGACAGGCAATCAACGCGAGGATGGAAGGCAGGTCGTATCTGTTTCCTTGAGTAACACGGGCGTCGGTCCATTAAAGCTTGAAACCTTCGTCGTTTCTCACAACGACGAAGACTTTGGCGATGGCCTCGAAATGATGCTCGGGTGCTGTTTGCCGCCTGATACGAAGATTGAGGGTCGCGTCGATTTCGAAAGCAAGATCGATCGCTTGGGTACATCAAAACCTACTGGTGCCGTAATTAGCCCTGGCGCGGAGGTGCTGGTGTTTTCGTTGCCGAAAGAGGGGGCTGTTCCCGAGGCCTACGAGGCGTTAAACGCCGCCCGCTTCACCATGAACTACCGCGCCTGCTATTGCTCCGTGTTCGACGAATGCTGGGAGACCAATTTCAAGACAACCCATCCGACGCCCGTCGCTGCGTGCAAACCCGAGCCAAATAGCTGGAACGGCTGAATGAGAGGCTGCTAACGTGAGCGACATGTACGACATCATAATCATTGGCGCTGGCCCGGGGGGCTATAACGCCGCGATCCGCGCCGGGCAGCTTGGACTGAAAACAGCCATCATTGAGAAACGCGATACGGGCAAGCTGGGCGGCACATGTCTCAATGTCGGGTGCATCCCGTCCAAAGCGCTGCTGCACGCCTCCGAATTATATGAGGCGGCGACAAAGGATTTCGCAAGCCTTGGGATCAAGACGGGCGCGGTCTCGCTCGACCTTAAGCAGATGCTGAAACAGAAGGATGACGCCGTCGAAGGCCTGACGAAGGGCGTCGAGTTCCTGATGAAGAAGAACAAGGTCGACGTCCTGTTCGGGGCGGGCGAGATCGTCGCGCCGGGCAAGGTGCGCATTGCTCTCGCTGACGGCTCGTCGAAGGACCTCAGTACCAAGAATATCATTATTGCGACCGGGTCGGAAGTAACGCCGCTTAAAGGCGTTGAAATCGATGAAAAGCAGATCGTTTCATCGACAGGAGCGCTGGCGCTGCCATCGACGCCAAAGCATCTCGTTGTCATCGGAGGCGGCGTAATCGGACTTGAGCTGGGCTCGGTCTGGCGGCGGCTCGGTGCGGAAGTAACCGTCATTGAGTTCCTTGATCGCATTCTTCCGACCATGGATGGCGAGGTGTCGAAACAGTTCCAGCGCCTGATGTCCAAGCAGGGCATGAAGTTCAAACTGTCGTCGAAAGTGACGGGCGTCGAAAAGCTGAAAACAAAACTGAAGGTATCTGTCGAGCCTGCGGCGGGTGGCGCCTCCGAAGTCGTTGAGGCGGACGTTGTGCTTCTCGCGATCGGCAGGCGGCCGCATACGGTGGGGCTGGGTCTCGAAAAAACTGGCGTCGAGACGGATGCGCGCGGCTTCATCATGACGGACCATTTCCGCACGAACATTCCGGGCATTTGGGCTGTCGGCGATTGCATCCATGGGCCGATGCTCGCGCACAAGGCCGAAGACGATGGCGTCGCCTGCGTCGAGCTGATCGCCGGCAAGGCGGGGCATGTGAATTACAACGCAACGCCTAACGTCGTCTATACGTGGCCTGAGGTCGCGAGCGTCGGCAAGACCGAGGAAGAGCTCAAGAAAGCGGGCGTCGCCTACAAGGTCGGCCGGTTCCCGTTCGCCGCCAACAGCCGCGCCAAAACCAATCATGAGACGGACGGTTTTGTGAAAATCCTTGCCGATGCTGAAACCGATCGCTTGCTCGGCATGCATATCGTTGGCGTCGGGGCAGGAGAGATGATCGCCGAGGGCGCGCTCGTCCTCGAGTTCGGCGGCGCGTCGGAAGATATCGCACGCACGAGCCATGCGCATCCGACGCGGTCGGAAGCGATCCGTCAGGCGGCAATGGGCGTTGAGGGTTGGACGATGCAAGCGTGACGTCGCGCGATTTGCCGCGTCGTCGAAGTCCTATGTCCGCTCAGGGTCGTTCCGGCTTGCACTGGCGGCCCGCGGTCGCCTCAGCTATACGCCTTCCGGGGAATTGCAATCCGGGGAGGGGACATGATTACCTTGCGTCTGTTGGCGGCGGTTACAGCCTATGTGGTTGTGTTGCTGGAGGTTTATTCGGGTGTCATTCGCGGACCGTGGTGGTGGGGTTTACCAGGCGGCCTCGTTATTTCTCTCCTAATGGGCATCTCAATATTCGGCGATCAACTGGGTCGCTCGCCTGTTGAGGTCGGGCAACGGACGCATGTCGGATTCGGCCAGTGGGTATTGATCCTAGGCGTCGCGTTCGGCGTTTCGTTCTTTTCTTATGTTTTCGGTCGCTTCATCATCCCTGACATTATGCCGAGCTTGCCGCCATCCTGAAACCGTCTTTCCACATTCAATGCCTCACGGCGCTCGCGGCGCGGATCTGTCTTTTGCGCGCTGAATGGCGACTTCGCCAGCAATCAACGTTTTATCTTTCCGCTGACGGAGGACGCTGCATATGAGTTTCGAATTGCAGTCGGCGCCGCAGTCGTTCTCACAACTCGTTTCATCGTTGCATCTGCCCGACCTCGCCGGCCTCATTGGCGTCGCGTTCATTGTCGCGACATACTTCCTCTCTCAGATCGGCCGGATGGATGCGAACCGCCCGGCCTATCCGGCGATCAACGCTGTGGGCGCGTTGCTGATTTTATGGTCGCTCGCTTACAGCTTCAATTTCGCGTCGTTCGTGATCGAAGTGTTCTGGCTGCTGATCAGCGTCATTGGCCTCGTTCGTGCGCTTGGCGGCGCGCGCCGGACGCGTTAGTCCGCGGACCCGATATTCAGGGCCGCCCGAACGGCCTCGCGAAAGCTTCCGGCGGCGTCCGGCCCATAGGGTTCGCGCGCGCCCGATCCCCAGACCGGACCCGGCCATCCGGCATCTCCATTCCGGCGCGCAACGATATGCACATGGAGCTGTGGAACGATGTTGCCGAGCGCCGCGATATTCATCTTGTCAGCGTCGGTCAGAATTTTCATCGCTTCGGAGACTGCGGCGATCATCATCCACAGATTGTTGACCGTGAACATCTCGGCCGACACGGCGTCCCGGTCCGCCGGCGTCATTTCGTGCCATTCGGATAGCCCCGCTCGTCGCGGCGCGAGGATAAGCCAGGGGAAGCGGGCGTCGTCCATGATCAGCACCCGCGATACGGCCAAGTCGCCAACCGCGAATGTGTCCGCCGCGAGCCGCGGGTGGAGGACGAAGTCATTTGCCTCGCGCATAACCTCTGGATTCTCCGCGTCAATTCTGGCTAGATATCAGACTGAAGACAGTTCTGCAGCCGCTCGATGAGGCATCGGGCGGCTTTTCACAGGCCCGGGGCAAGGACATCATTATCCACGCTCAGGTCGGCGCAGGGCTGGCGTCTGTATAACCGGGAGCGCGCGCGAGATGAAACGGGCGTTCCGGGTCGGCCGCCGGGGGGCGAGCGATCATTGGAGGACGAATGACTGACGCTGTAGCAACGCCAGACATGGCGGCCGATCGCAAAACCTGGTTCGGACACCCCCGCGGCCTTTCCGTGCTGTTCTTCGCCGAGATGTGGGAGCGCTTCTCGTTTTACGGCATGAGGGCGCTGCTTGTGCTCTATCTGACCCAACATTTCCTGTTCTCCGACGATAAGGCGCAAGGGCTATACGCCGCCTACGCCTCTCTCGTGTATCTGATGCCGGTCGTCGGCGGCTTTATCGCCGACCGCTATCTCGGGGCGCGGCGCGCCGTGTTGATCGGCGCAGTGTTCCTGACGCTTGGCCACTTCGCGATGGCGTTCGAGGGCTCGGGGTCGAAAGAGTATTTTGTCGCTGGCGACCAGCGGCTGCCAATAGAGGTGGATGGCCGCGGCGAGGATCGCATCCTGTTTGTCGTCGATGGCGACGAGCGCAAGCGCCTTGAATTTTCGAGCGAAGGCGCAATCATCGGCGGGCGCGCGTCGGCGGACGCCACGATCATTCCGTCGGGTCAGTTTTCATCGGTAGTCGAACAAGAACCTCTCTACGTCGCTATTTTATTCGGCGCGCTGTCGCTCATCATTGTCGGCGTAGGTTTTCTGAAGGCGAATATCTCGACCATCGTCGGCGCGCTATACGATCAAAAAGACCCGCGGCGCGATTCAGGTTTCACTATCTTCTATATGGGCATCAATCTCGGTTCCGTGCTCGCCACCTCGCTCTGCGGCTGGCTCGGCATCGCGTATGGGTGGAAATACGGTTTCGGCCTTGCCGGGTTTGGCATGCTGCTCGGGCTGGTCACGTTCATGTGGGGCAAGCCTTTGTTGGAAGGCAAAGGCGAGCCGCCGGTCAAGTTGCAACCGTCATGGCAGGCGTTGACATGGATCGGCGGAGCGGTCGCCTTGCTCCCGTTGTGGTGGCTTGTGCAGCGCGACGAGATCGTTTCCGCCGCCTTGACTAATTTGGCGCCGGCAATTTTCCTCGGCGTCTTCGCGTATACGCTGTTCTTCCATCGCGCCGAAGTTCGCAGCCGGATGATCGTCGCCATCGTCCTTATCGTTTTCTCGGTGCTGTTCTGGACGCTCTTTGAACAGGCGGGCTCATCCCTTACGTTATACGCCTCGCGCAACTCAGAGCTCGGCGTTTTGCCGGGCCTACGACTGACGGCGGCGCAGACGAACCTTTTTAATCCGTTATTGATCGTACTGCTCGCCCCTGTGTTCGCCTGGGCGTGGCAGTCGCTTGGCAAGTTCAATCCGAACGTACCGGTCAAGTTTGCGTTGGGGCTTATCCAGGTAGGTCTTGGATTCCTCATCCTCGTTTATGGCGCGTCGAACTTCTCGCGCGAGACCCTCGTCGACGGGGAGGTGCGGGTGCTTGTGCCGTTGATCTGGTTGTTCCTCGCCTATCTCTTCCATACGACCGGGGAAATTTGTCTGTCGCCGGTAGGGCTCTCGATGATCACCAAATTGTCGGCGCCGAGACTGGTCGGCCTGATGATGGGCGTCTGGTTCCTCGCCTCGTCGCTCGCCCACACGCTTGCGGGCGTTATCGCCAAGCGGACCTCTTCGGAAACCGTCGGCGGCGTTGTCGTTGACGCGCGGGCGCAACTCGACACCTATGTTGAAGTGTTCCAGCAGATCGGTCTTGTCGGGGTCGGCATTGGCTTTGCGCTGCTTGTGCTGTCGCCGCTCTTGAAGCGCGGCATGGCGGGCATCAACTAAGGGCGGGCAAAGGCCCGTTGCTCGCCGCGCGCGGGATGGAATTGACGCGCGCCGCGAGCGTTGTTTGGGCCATAAAAGGAGCGTAGCAATTGGCGAACCGATTAAGCAGCATCGTGACCCGTGGCGGCGATGGCGGCGAGACGTCGCTTGGGGACGGCTCGCGCGTATCGAAAACCGATCCACGCATTGCGCTTCTGGGTGATCTCGATGAACTGAACAGCTGGATCGGCGTTGTGCTGTCCCACGGCGTTGGCGAGGCGATTGCCGCGACGCTAAAGGGCGCGCAGCACGATCTGTTCGATCTTGGCGGCGCGCTCAGCATTCCGGGGGCGCCTTTGTTGATCGACCGTCATGTGGCCCGCATCGATGACGCCGCGAAAGCGCTTAACGAAGGCCTTCCGCCGCTAAAGGAGTTTATCCTGCCGGGCGGCGCGCCGACCCTCGCGTGGCTGCATATCGCGCGTACGGTTTGCCGCCGCGTCGAACGGTCCGCTGTTGGCTTTCTAAAGGACGATCCGGCTGGCGCTGACGCTGTCGCCTATATCAATCGCCTGTCGGATTATCTGTTTATCGCCGCGCGCGCGGAGGCGCGCCGGATCGGCGCGCCTGAAACGCTATGGGAAAGGGCGCGCAGCCTCACGAACTGACGACGCCTTGCACGATTACTGACGACGGCGGCCAGCGGCGGGAGCGCCCCCGACGGGCATGACGGCGACAGCCCCGTCCCGCCATTCTGATTTGATGGCGAAGACGTTGGCGAGAAGTTCCGGCGTCAACACATCCGCAGGCGAACCATCCGACCTGACGCATCCCTCGCTGAGCACAATAATCCGGGTGCAGAACTGTCGCGCAAGGCTCAGATCGTGAAGCGCGGCGATGATCAGAGCGCCGTCAACGGCGGTGCGTGCAAGAAGTCCCATGATTTCGATCTGATGCCGCGGATCAAGCGCGGCCGTCGGTTCATCGGCGAGGATAACGGGCGCCTCGGCCGCAAGGGCGCGCGCCAGATGCATGCGAGCGGCTTCCCCGCCCGAAAGTGTCGCGGCTGGGCAGTGACGCAATTCTGCGATGCCTGTTACGGTCAGCGAACGGTCGATGGCCTCGCGATCGAGGCCAGTCAGCCTGCCGCCCGGGTTGGTCTGGAAGCGGCCGAGACCGACGATCGCTTCCACGTCCATGTCCCAGTTCAATTCTCGTCCTTGCGGAAGGTAACTGAGCTTCGACGCGCGGGTCTGCGGCGACAGCGAGTGCACGATATCCCCGTCAAGCCGCACGGTTCCGGACGCGGGCGGCATGAGCCCGGCTATCGTGCGCAACAGGGTCGTCTTGCCGGCGCCGTTGGGTCCAACAACGCCGATGAACTCGCCTCGCGACGCTTGAACGGATACGTCGCTGAGGATTGTTCGGTCGCCGCGCTTGATGCGGGCGTCTGTCATGTCGATCATCGTCGTCATCGCGCGATGTCTCCATTTCGAGCGGCGATAAAGACAAAAAACGGCGCGCCGATCAACGCCGCGGCGACGCCGAGTTTGAGTTCCTGATCGAAGGGGAGCGATCGAAGCGCGAGATCCGCCGCCGCCAGCATTGCGCCGCCGATAAGGGCGGCAGGCAAGGCGACGCGCGCCGGATCGTGGCCAACAAGGGGCCGCGCGAGGTGAGGCGCCACGACGCCGACGAAACCGATGGCGCCGGCGAGCGCGACACTGGCGCCCGTCATCAAAGCCGCAGCGCCGATTGTCAGGGCGCGCAGTTTTCCGAGGTCTACGCCGAGAGAGACTGCGGCTTCCTCGCCGATCGTCAGGGCGCGCCAGCCTGGCGCGGCGGCGACGAGCATCGCAGCGCCAGCGCCGATCAATGGCAAGGCGAAGGCAAGGTCGTCGAAACTGCGGTTGGCTACCGAGCCGAACAACCAGTTAACGAGGTCCGATAGAATGAACGGGTTAGGCGCAAGGTTCATCACAAGGGCAATCATGGCCCCCGCGAAGGACGAAAAACCAATGCCAATCAGAACAAGGCGTGTGGTTGAAACGCGCGCGCGCGCCAGAAAAACCAGACCTGCTGTCGCCGCCAGCGCGCCAAGAACTGCGCATACGGATGAAGATGCGATCAGCGCCGGACCGACCGCGCCGCTCGTGTTGAAATAGATGGCGATCACCGCCCCGAGCGCCGCCGCTGCGGAAACGCCAAGCACGCCCGGATCCGCCAAAGGGTTACGGAGGAGCCCCTGCATGGCTGCGCCGCTAGCGCCGAGTGCGGCGCCGACCACCCACGCAGCGAGCGCGCGCGGCAGGCGGATATCGCGGACGATGGCGACGTTTGACGGCTCGCCTGAACCAGATAACGCCAGCAGAGCGTCAAGCGCGCCGATATCCGCCGGTCCGAAAAAACACGCAGCGGCGATACAGGCGAGCCCTATGAGCGCGGGCAGGGCGACCGGACGAGCAAGCCGGCGCGAGGCGGTTGTCATGGCGCCGTCTCCTCACTCAAAACGGCGGGGAGCTTTGCAGCGTTCGCAATCGCCTCGGCGGCGTCGACGGCGAACCATCCTGGACAAGCGACGACATCTGGCGCCAATTGCACGGTCGTCACATTGGCGATCAGACGCTTCAGCGCAGGGTGGCGCGTCGCAGACCAATGATTGATGCGCTCGGCGTTAGAGGTGAAAAACCCCGCAACGATAAGCTCCGGAGGGCTTTCTATCAGGCGTTCGGCAGGCAGGGATGGCCAGCCGACTGCGCCGTCGGCCGCCGCCAGATTGACGACGCCCGCGGCGCGAAGAACGGCGTCAATCATCGTCGCGCCGCCGGCGGTGACGCCGCCTGGCGTTACGTATAGCGCGCGTCTGTCAGATGCCGGACGAGCCTCCAGCGCCGCAAGTCTCCCGTCCATATGGTCGATCAACGCGTCACCCTCCGTTCGCCGATCCAGCGCGATTGCGACTTTACGAATATTAGCGCGCACGCCTTCAAAATCGGACACGTAGTCGAGCGTCACGATCTCGACGCCGGCGCGAGACAATCGACGCGCATCGCCGCCCCAGAATCGAAAGGCGACATCAGGGCCGATACGGAGCAATTCCTCAACGTCGGGACGGATTTTCGGATGTCCAGCCGCCTCCTCTCGCAGATAGGAAAAATCGCGTGTCGCATCGCGTGAGAGCGCGGCGATCTGCGAAGGATTCGCCAGCGCCAGCAGATATTGATCGGCGCAGAAGTCTAATGAAACTGCGCGCGAGGCGGCGATCCCTTCAGCCTTCGCCTGCGCGCTAGCAATGAGCGCCGTCAGAAGGAAGCAGATCGCCGCGCCGTTCAAAGCTTTACCCTGACGCCGCCGAACGCGGATGCGCCCGGCTCGCCGAATCCGGAAACATCTTGATAATCCGTGTCGGTTGCGTTTTCGACTCGCGCGTAGAGTTCCAGCGCTTCGCTAAGGCGATAAGCGCCTCGCACATCGAGCCGAACGAAGCCGTCATTGGGCGCCGGGAAATCCGCCTCGCGACCGTTGATGATGACGCTTGATGACAGGGTCAGTCGCTGCGTTGGCGTCCAGGAAAAGACGGCTGTGCCTTTGTGCCTTGGTTGACGCAGCAGGGCGGCCTCGCTTTCAAGGTCCACAGCGTCGGTGAAGGTATATACGAGGCTCGCCGATACGCTGGCGGTTGGCCGCCAGTCGAGTTCGGCTTCGACGCCGCGCGCGCGGGTGCGGTCGATGTTGAAATATCCAAATCGCGCTAACTCGAAATCAATCTGGTCGCGCACCCGCGTCTGGAAAAATGTGGCGCGTGCGATGACGACGTCGTCGCCGCGCGCATCGCGGAACCGACGCTCGACGCCGGCATCGTAGCCCGTCGATCGCTCGGGCCGCAAATCGGGGTTCGGCACGATGCCGAACTGGTCGACATTCAGCTCAAAGAGCGACGGCGCCCTGAAGCCTTGTCCCCAGCTCGCCCGAAGAACATAGCCGTCGAAGCCCGCGTAAGCGGCGGCGAAGCGCGCGGTCGTTGCGCCCTCGAAGTTGGAAAACTCGTCGCGACGCCCCCCCGCGGAAATCGTCAGCTGATCGATTGGCTCGAATTCGGCGACTGCGAAGACAGCGGCGCTGCGCGCGTCGGTGTCGATACCTGACACGACTACAGATGTCCGCTCAAGCTCGGCGCCGCCCGACAATCGCAGAAGCTCGTTCACTTGCGCGGCGAACAGATAATCCGCCGCCACCCGGTCTGCGCGCGCGGCGAATGTCTCAACGCCGCTGTCTTCGGCGCGCCGGTTGACCTTGCTGTAGCCCAAAGTGAACGTTCCGGTGAGATTGCCCGCGGCGTGGCGTAATGCGCCCGAAGCAGCCAGATCGCGCGTATCCTCCGTTTCCAGAGTATCGGCGAGGACGAAATCGGGCGGCGGAAAGCCGTCGATCTCAGCAAGGGAATCCGAGATGCGGCCGGTCGCTTCCGCTTTCCAGACGCTATTGATGTTGAAACCGGCGCGCACCGAGCCGGCAAGCGAGCGAAAGCCGTCTTGTTCGGCGCCGCCATCGGCCCGCGAAACGCCGTTGGTGCGAATGCCGGAAACCGTGGCGCGGGTAAAGGCGCCGGCGCCGTTGTCGGTGTAGACGGTCGCGCCGCCGCGCACTGTGCCGAGCGAGCCGCCCTCGATGAAAGATTGCACCCGGTGGGGCGAGGCGCTGCGCGTCGTGATCGAGATGACGCCGCCTATGGCGTCGGCGCCGTATAGAATGCCCTGCGGCCCGCGCAGGATCTCGATCCGCTCGATATCGACGAGATCGAGATTGGCGAAGTTGAAGCCGCCTTGCGGCGCGGCCGGATCATTGACCACTACGCCGTCGATGACGACGAGCGTCTGCCCCGATGTCGCCCCGCGCACGCGCGCGCTGGCAAATCCGCCGAACCCGCCATTGCGGGCAAGCGCCACGCCCGGCGCATCGCGCAGGGCGTCAGCGACAAAACTGTATTGGCGTAGCGCCAGTTCAGGCGCCTCGAT
>CAZSBU010000021.1:11093-20891 GCA_964605055.1 uncultured Caulobacterales bacterium
ACCGACGAGCCGATCTGGTCGCTCGGCCGGGGCGAGCGCGTCGCGGAGACAACAATTTCTTCGCGGCGTTCTTCGATTTCTTCGACTGCGGGCGGCTTCTGCGCCGCTGCAGACGCGCTGGCAAGTGTGCAGGCGACCGCCGCACTGCACGCCAGTCGGCCTTTCGCACCGGCGTTGCGATAGTGTCGATTGCGCTGTGGTGCGCCCGCGCACGGCTTTTCGTTCAGCATTCCGCTGCTCCATCCTTTGCTTCGTGGATGTCGCCATGTCGGGAACGCCAAACGCCTTTCGGGCGCGTGGAGACCGCTTGCCCCGGCTGGACCCGGCCGGACAAGAGACGACGGCGATGGCAGGTCTCCTGGCTTGCGGGTCGCTGCTCTTCGGCTGCCTTCCCGAGCATAGTTGCGCTCAGTGGCGATCTAGCCGGCGAACTCGCCGCTCACAGTTGCGGGCACAGCCGCGGATTTCCACCGCGTTCCCTATTCTCTCCCGGTGAGGGAGCACCATCTGGCGGGGAAGGTAGATCGCCGCCGCCTTTGATGCAATCCGGCTCGCCCATGGCGGCATCAGCAGCAGCCCATTTAGAAAATCTATTCGGCCGGCGCCGAAACAAGGGCCGGGCGTCGTACCTTTGCGGCCTGTCGCGCGGCGCGTTTTCGCGCCCAGATCATGATCCCGGTTGCCGAGAACCCGCAGACCGCAATGCCTGTAAGGAAGATGGCGATCCGGCCCGGCCAGCCAAACGCCTGGCCCGAATGCAGCGGATATTGCCAGGCGAGCACAACGTTCCCGGCGCCGCCCTCAGTGTCATGCTCGTCAGCGAGAATCGTTCCGGTGGACATATCGACGTATACGGAGCGGCCGCCATAGGGCCCGACATCGCGCCGATCGAACAGCCGCACCTCGTAGTACCCCTTCTTCGGCACGATCAGGACGCTGTCGGCCGGCGCGCCGGTGTCCGCCTCGGCGATCGCAATCGCGGCGTCGGCTGAGAACGCAGCGTCGTACGCCGGCGCGGCGAGCGCCGGCGCACGTTCTGAATAGGACGCGGTCGTCGGCATAGTAGCTGACACCGCAGCCTTGAATTCGTCGTACCAGTTGAAATAGACGCCCGAAACGGCGAGCGTGAGCGTAATCGGGAACAGCCACAGGCCGCCCGCCCGGTGGAGGTCAAAAACAAGCTTGTGTCCCTTCGCGCCCTTGCGGATGCGGAAGCTTTGCGCCCACTTCCGCGCTGTCGGAAACGACAGGACCGCCGATGCGATGTGATCGAAAATCCATAGGAACGCAACGAGAGCCGCGAGCCATGTAAAGACCGGTCCGAGCATCAGGTTGACGTGAAGCTGATAGATGACGGTCGCGATGTGCGGCCGATCAAGTTTCAGAGCGCCGAAGCGCCGCTCGCCAAGTATTTCGCCCGTGTACGGATTACCAAATACCTGGAGGCCAGAAGGCAGTGGTTCGGCGGCGTCATCCCGCGCATTGAACGTAATTCGCGCCGGCTCCGCCTTGCCGTCGGGCAGGTCGATGAAAAACACGTGCGCGCCCGGTCGCGTCGCCTGCGCCGCCTCGATGAGTCCGTCCACCCGCGGCCTTGCTCCCTCTGGCATGGGCGCGCGCCATTCGGGATTAAGGCCCTGGTCGATCTCTTGATAGAATACGATGACGGCGCCCGTCAGCCCAAAGATGAACAGCCAGGCGGCAGCGATCAGTCCGAACCACCGGTGCCAGAGGAGGAGTGCGGAACGTAGCGCGGACACCGATTGTCTACTCCGCTAAAATGTTCGCGAGAGAGAGAAGAACGCGGTTCGCGGCGCGCCGAAGAAAAAGGCCCCGAAGTTGGTGCCTTCAACGAAATCGGCGTCCGTCACGTTGCGAACGATGACGCGGGCGGCGTAGTCGCCGCCGGCGACGGCAAACTCATAGCGAAGGCCGAGGTCGAGGCGAACGTATCCATCGACCGTATAGGTATTGGCGTCGTCCGCGAAGCGCTCGCTCGTGTAGTAGACGCCTCCATTGAGCCATAAGCCTTGCACAAATGGCTGGCGCCAGTCCGCATAAATGTTCGCCTGGAATTCTGGCACGCCCTGCGGCGTGAGGCCGTCAAACGGGGTTGTGCCTTCGTCGTCGACGTCGGCGTCAATATAGATGCCGCCCGCGATGACGCGAAGTCCGTCCGCGAGATCGCCTGCGATGGTCGCCTCAACGCCGCGATGGCGCTGAGTTCCGCCGTCTGTGAAAATATTGTCAGCGGTGATGATGGCGCGCGGTTGCTCAATATCGAAAATTGCGGCTGTCACGGTCGCCCCGGCGAAGAGATCCGCTTTCACGCCTGCCTCATAAGCGCGGGAGCGCTCGGGGGGTAGAATTTCGAATGCATTGACGGTCGTTTCCGGCGCGACTGACCCTTGCGTGATCCCCTGCGACCAGCTCGCGTAGACAGATACATTTTCGCGCGGGGCGAAGATCGCGCCAACCGTCGGGGTAAAGGCCCCATCATTGTATGATGTCTGGAGCGTTTCGTCGGCGTTAAAGACATCCTCCGTCCGCTGCTGAGTGTAGCGGCCGCCGACGATCACCTCAAATTTTTCACCGAACTTGATGGCGTCAGTGAAAAAGCCTGCAATCTGACGGAACACGATGGCGTCAACCGGCTGGCCGACAGTAATGCCCTCCGGCGGCAAGCTCTGCGGCTGGGGGTCAAACACGTTCGAAGGGCCAAGCAGAACGGTGCCGCCGACCAGTTCAAAGCGAAGCGGGTTGTCGCTGTAGGCGCCGCCGACCGTCAGCGTATGGTCGAAAGGTCCTGTGCGGAACGACCCGGTTACATAGGCTTCCGCCGACAGCGGGTCGCGCACCTGGCTCGGGCTGAAAAAGGTGTCGGCGATATAATCGCCATTCGCCTGGAGGGTGCCGAACCCAATCCCGACGCCCTGCTGGTCGCGATTGAGGTTCATCTTCTGAACCGCGCCCGTGAACGTCCAGTCGTTCGATATGTCGTATACAGCGCGCAGCGAGCCGATGAAATTGCGGGTCGGATAGGTGCCGAATTCCTCGCCGAGGAAAGTCGTCTGGTCAAAGGAATCGATCAGCGCCCGGCGCTGTTCCGGCGTGACCGAGGGATCGAAAGAGAAATCGGAGATGGTCGCCTGCTGCTCCTGCTCGCGGTATTCATATTCCGCCTCTAGATCGATCCGCAGGCGGTCGGTTGCGCGCCATTCGATAAAGGTCGAGAAGAGATGTCTCGGGCCGGCGACGCCGTCGACGAACGCGGCGTCCCGCGCGCCCAAGGCATTCACCCTGATGCCGATATCGTCAGTCACTTGCGCGCCGAGATCGAAATGCGCGCCGACCGACCCGTTCGTATCGCCGAACAGCTCAAGATATTTGTAAGTGTCTTCTGTCGGGCGCTTGAGGATGTAGTTCACCACCCCTCCCGGATTGGCGAAGCCATACCGCAACGCCGCCGGCCCCTTCAGGATCTCGACGGCCGCCTTGTTCTCGAAAGGGTTCTGCACCTGATTCTGGAAAATCAGCCCCTCGCGCCGATAGCCGTTCGAATTGTCGAGCGTGAACCCGCGGAGGTTGATCGTGTCGTTAAAGCCCGGCGGCGAGCTCACCGTTGCAGAGGGGTCGTTCCTCACGATGTCGCCGAGTTTGCGGACCTGTTGGTCGATCAATAGTTCTTGCGAAAATGACGTTACCGAAAACGGCGTGCGCAAGATGCTGCGCTCGCCAAATAGCGCAGACGATTGCTCCGTTGCGCGATATCCGGTTTCTCGTTCCCCGACGACGACGATTTCGTCCCTTTGTCTACCTGCCGCCGCTGTTTCTTCCGCAGCGACCGCCGTCATTCCGATTGAAGTAGCCGACAACAATGCAGCGCTCCCACCGAGGAGCCGTAAACGCTTAGACATGAACCCCACCTGTTATTGCAAGTTATTCGCAGGTGGCTAGCATAAGCTTCATTATACTGCAACTCATTCGCAAGAAGCGAGCCGCGGAAAGTTACTCGTCGGCCAACTCGACCATGTAAACGAAACAAGGGCCTAGCGAGGTTCGCTAAGCCCTTGAATTTTTGGGTGCGGGAGTAGGATTTGAACCTACGACCTTCAGGTTATGAGCCTGACGAGCTACCGGGCTGCTCCATCCCGCGTCAACTTTGTTCGGTGGGCGTCCGCTTAAAGGTCGGTCGCCAACCGGGGAGGCGAGGACATAACGAAGGGCCGAACGCTATACAAGCCCTCAGGGATCGAAATCGGTTTCCGCGCACGAATTAATCCGTGTGCGCGGGAGCCGAGAGTCACGCTATTCTTTCGCCGCGCCCGCGTCGTTGAGAACGGACACGACATTCCGACCGTTCGACTTCACCGCGAAACTCACCTTGCCCGGCGTCAACGCGAAGAGCGTGTGGTCGCGACCCATGCCGACATTCGCGCCGGGGTGAAACACCGTGCCGCGCTGACGGACGATGATGTTGCCTGGAATGACGACTTCGTCGCCAAATTTCTTCACGCCGAGACGCCGGCCTGCGGAGTCGCGGCCGTTGCGTGACGAGCCGCCTGCTTTTTTGTGCGCCATGATCCGTCTCCTTCAAATCGGGGAACCATCGGGCTCCCGGTAAAACTACGCCGTTTGGGCCAGTCTATGCTTCTGGGCCAGCCTATGCTTCGTCCGTATCCGCGCTATCGGCGCGCTCGCGGTCGGCTTTTGCGCGCGGCGGTTTGCCGTCGATCAGCTCCTGCGCCTGCGCCACCCATTCATCGCGCGTCGCCCGGCCGCGCAGCGCGAGCGCCTCATCCATCGCCGCTAGATCGTCTTCCGACATCGCCGCGATCTGCGCCAGCGTCGTCACGCCGTAGCCTTCGAGCTTCTCCTTCAGCTTCGGGCCGACGCCGCCAATAAGCGAGACATCGGTAACCGCGCCTTCAGCCGGCGCCGCGGACGCCTTCGCCGGTTTCGCAGCCGCCTTCGGGGCCTTCGCTGCGGCCGGTTTCGCGGACGCTTTGGCGCCGTCCGTCAGAATTTCCGTCACGCGCAAAACGGTCAGGTGCTGACGGTGGCCGGCCTTGCGGCGGTAATTCTGGCGACGGCGCTTTTTGAAGACGATGATCTTCTTGTCGCGCATCTGCTCGACGATTTCGCCGGCGACCGAAGCGCCCTCAATAAACGGCGCGCCGATTTTAACGTCGCCCCCGTCGCCGAGCATCATCACTTCGGAAAGCGTGACGATGTCGCCGGCCTCGCCCTGAAGGCGCTCGATCCGGATGACGTCGTTCGCGGCGACGCGATACTGTTTGCCGCCTGTCTTGATGACCGCGTACATGATCCCAACTCCATGGCGCGTGCGCGCCGGTGTCCTTTTTTGCCCCGGCTTCTTGCGTCCGGCGTTTGAAAGAGCGCGGGGGATAGCCCGCCGGGCCGCGCGCGTCAAGAAGCGCCGGAAATGCGGGTGGCGCGCCGTAAAGCAAAGACCGAGGCTGCGGGATGAACTATCGCCATGCTTTCCACGCCGGCAACCATGCCGACGTACTGAAGCACGCGGCCCTGTGCCTTGTCCTCGCCCGCCTGCGGGCCAAGGAAAAGCCGTTCGCCGTGATCGACACGCATGCCGGGCGGGGGCTCTATGATCTCGCAAGCCCTGAGGCGGCCCGCTCGCCCGAGTTCGAGACCGGGATCGCCCGGCTGATCGCCGTGAAAGATGCGCCTGCTGCGCTCGGGCCCTATCTCGAAATCGTTCGCGCGCACAATCCCTTTGCCCCGAGCGAGGGTCCGGTCCGGTGGTATCCCGGATCGCCTGCGATCGCGCGAGAGGCGCTTCGCGCCGGCGACAGCCTCAAACTGTGCGAGCGCCACCCGGCGGAGGCTGCGGCCTTGACTGCGGCGCTGCGCGGCGAGGGCGCGGCCGCCGACGCGCGGGTGAAGATTTTTGAAATGGACGGCTATGAGGCTGTGCGCGCCTTTCTGCCCCCGCCGGAGCGCCGGGGTCTTGTCCTGATGGATCCGCCGTTCGAGGCGCCCGGCGAGTTTGACCGCATCGCTCGCGCTCTTGAAGATGGCGCACGCCGTTGGGCGAGCGGCGTATTCATGGTCTGGCATCCGATCAAGGATGGCGGCGAGGGCGCTGATCTGTTCGCCCGCCGACCGGCGCGGCTGGAAAAATTTCTGCGCGCGGAATTATGCGCGCGCGCGCCCGACGGCCGGGGCCTTGCCGGCAGCGGGCTCCTGTTCGCCAACCCTCCGTTCGGAATGGGCGAGGCTCTCGCCGACGCGTTGCCTTATCTCGCGCGATTATTGACAACGGGCCCCGGCGCGCGCTGGCGGCTGGTGGCGGGCGAGGGCGAAGCGGCCACGACCGTTGAAGGGGAAATTTAACAAGCGGCCTTGCGCTTATTGGCCCGTGCGCTTGCGCGATTGCGCCCGTGCAGTTAAGAGCGCCGGTCTTGATCGGATGGGTGACCGCCATCCGTGTGGAGAGGTGCCGGAGTGGTCGAACGGGCCGGTCTCGAAAACCGGAGTGCGGGCAACCGTACCGAGGGTTCGAATCCCTCCCTCTCCGCCACAACCTTGGATTGTAACCACAGGTCCGAGATCATTTCCGGAAAATCCGCGTAAGTGGCGGCGCTGGCGGACGCGGCGGGAACGGTCACGGCGGTCAACAAATACGACAGCTACGGCGCGCCCGCCGCCGGCAATCAGGGCCGCTTCCAGTTCACCGGCCAGATGTGGTTAGGGGAAGTCGGGGTCTATCACTACAAGGCGCGGGCCTATCACCCGGCCCTCGGGCGCTTCATGCAGCCGGACCCCATCGGCTACGCCGACGGGCCCAACCTCTACGCCTATGCCGGCAACGATCCGGTGAACCGGACAGATCCAAGCGGGTTGTTCGGTTCCGGTCCGCAGTTGGTGTCGGTTGCCTGCGAGGGGACTACCTGCGTCAACACTTTTAGTGAGAGCGGCGGCTTAGGCGGCGGCTTCTTCCCCAGCTTCTCGCTCTTCGGGCCGGGGGCGGGGTTCGGCGGAAACGGTCCCGGCGGCCAGGACCCCTGCAATGGCGGCTTCTCGTTTAGCCCTCATGCATTTGCGGGCTGCGGCGACGTATCGGAATCGTTATTGGATGTAGTTGTCGGCCAAGCCTTTCTACGAGCATATGGCGGACGCGCCAGCGCCGCCCAGACAGCTGCAGCCGGTCGGGCACTGCGAGCATCGTACAATGGCTCTACCCGGCGATCTGGTTTTAGCTCTAGACTTGAAGCCCGAGCTGCGGCGGCAGGCGAACTTATCCGGCTAACCACCCAAAGTGGATGGGAATGGGGCACCGCGACGTACAGGCTGGGAGGGCAGTTTGGGTATGCGGAGCCAGTGACAGATCGTTCGTCGGAGTCGGTCCAAATCAATGTCACCGTCCCATACGGAGGCGTTACATGGCTGGACAGCATACATTCTCATCCGGGAGCGCTTTATGAAGGGCCTTTTGTGAACGACCGCAGCGACCGCTTTTTAGACGATGGCAATAATTACGCCGTCGGGACCAACGGGGTGCTGTGTCTGATAACGTCAGCAGGCTATCGTCAGTGTGTGGATTTGAGCTTATGAGCAATAGAAATATCCTATTAGTTTTTTTTATTTTCTTTTTTTCCGCTTGCGCGGGGAAGTCATTCATTATTCCAGAAGTTTGGACAAAAGAAGAGCTTTTTAATTACATGGTAGATGCTTACAAAGCGCCGGCGGTCGGGCTGGGAAGTTTCAGAGCAGTTCGTGGGGATGACATTTATTTAGCAACTAAAGCAACGGAATACTTGAATTCATCTGGAAAAAAAGAATGTAAAAATTTAATCATAGAAGACCATAACTTTTTTTTAAAATATACTGAAAATAATACAGAAATTGTTATCGTTCCAGCTTTCGTGCCAGATCCCGGCAATAGGTCCGAAATTTCTCAAAATGAGGACGGAACCCAGCAGTTTAAACAAGTTTTGATCGATGGGGCGCGGCAGTTAGGAGAGTGCGAGATCAAGCTCGAAACCCAAGATGGCGGGATGACTTTCAGCATACAATGATTTCGGGACCGATGGGATATCAGAAAGCGTAGCCCGGCTTCTCGTAGCCGGCATAAAGCGCAGCGCAAAGTATAACCAGTTCTTGGTAGCAATGCGCCGCTCAAAGCAATGCGAGGTGTGCGGTAGTCTCATGTTTGGCGGCGGCGTATGCCGATCACATCTGCGTCATCGTTCTGAAAAACTTATCCCCCACCCTTTGCGGCGGCCGCATCATCCCTCTCGGGCGATGAACGGATGAGATTCGAAGTGAGAGCCGCGCAAAAGGAAAAGACATCGATCCATTGGGTCCGAAGCGTCCATTCGATCTGTTCGATCCATTGTGGATCATCTCGCCCCGATTGCGGGTCCGGCGGCGACTTGCTTGAAAAGCGCAAGCTGCGTCGCCCCTCCAACTTGCGGATGCGCGCCGCAGATGTCGCTGCGAACAAAGTCGTAGGCGAACAGTTTGCATATTTCAGCGCACCAGACGCGGAATTCTTCCCGGGTCCATTCAAACCGATGCCCTGGGTGTCGAAAGCGGTGCGGCGGCACGCCGAGTAGCTGATTGAATTCGATATTCGGCGTCGTAACGATGGCGTATCGCGGGCGCAGCGTTCCAAACACGGTCGCCGAAGTTTCATTCAACACCTGCTCTGTCATGTGCTCAATTGTTTCAATCAGCAGGCAGATGTCGAAGCCGCGGTATCTTTTGCCTAGTGTTGAAATTGGCGCGTGGACAATCTCGATGGCCGGCTCTGCCGCGCCGCGGCCAGACGGCAACGCCTCGCGAAGGCGGTCAAGCGCGCCCTGATCTTGATCAACGCCGACAATCCGCGTGAGTGTTGAGTCGGCTGCAAGTCTCCTTAAAAGCGGCCCAGGTCCGCACCCAAGATCAAGGACAGCCTGTACGCCGATCTGGCGTATGACATCGTGTACGGATTGAAGACGCTCTTCATGCATGAACGATGTCATGACAGGGCCCTGCGCCGAGCGCCGGAGCTTGCTAGCCTTGGGCCTGCACTTATGGGCACGTCGGCAAGACCACGGAGCGCGCCGAGCCGGTCGACGCCATCGCCCTCCGCCCATATGGTCCCGACGGTCGTCCGTCCAACGTCCGCGACTTGCCATCGTGCGCGAGAGCGCGACGCCGCCGAAAGGACCACCGCTCCTGTCCACGTCTGCCGATAATCCAGCACCAAGCTTAAACGCCGCATTGCGCGCGTTTAAATGGTTAAGGTCTGAACTTCCAGATCGATTGATGTCGCTGTCCAGGCAATGCCTTGGCGCCAATCGCGCCAAAGCCTAGAAGGCAAAGCGCAACCCGAACTCGATGTGGCTGCCTGCGATGTCGGCGGTCACCGCTTCGGCTCTTTTGTCTTCAAGGTCCACCGTACCGGCGTCGAACCAGCGATATTGGGTGGTGAGGTGCAACCTCGGCGTTACTTTAAACGCTATGCCCGCCATAGCCTGCCAGGCAAAGGCTGTCGCGCGGTCGTCAACCAGAAGCATCGGCGTCGGATTGACGATTGTCCCGGCGATCCGGATGCTGTGCACGGAAGCGGCGCCGATGCCCGCGCCCACATAGGGCGTGATAGGGCTGCGCGCGAGATCGATATCGAAATAGGCATTGGCCATATAGCGGGAAATGTCGGTTTCCCCTTCTTGCGGAATAACCGCCATGAACGGGCTTGTGACAGAGTACCGGTCAGAATCGTTCTCCGTCCGGCCATATTCAAATTCTGCGCGGACCGGCCCAAAC